>JACCYX010000057.1 GCA_013696265.1 Chloroflexia bacterium | reverse complement strand
CCCTGGTAGTTGTAGAACCGCTGGAGGATCACCGGCGGCAGGACGATGCCCGGCGCGATCGTGAACGGGTTGGCGGGTGACGTCATCCGCTGGACTCCTCGCTCGCCGCCGGACCGGACATCGCCTGTTCGAGGAGGGTGACCCCCTCGGTCCCATCGAAGTTCCCGAGCGGCGGGAGGTCGGCCAATGACGCCAGGCCGAAGAGCCGGAGAAAGCTGACCGTCGTTCCATACTGGAACGGATTGCCGATCGCCGCCAGCCTCGACACCGGCTCGATGAGTTCCCGCGCGTGCAGGGTCGCCAGCACGCCGGAAGAATCGACCCCCCGCACCGCTTCGATTTCCGAGCGCGTCACAGGCTGCTGGTAGGCGACGATGGCGAGTGTTTCGAGCGCGGCGGACGAGAGCTTGCCTTCGCGTTCCAGGCCGAGAAAGGCGCTCACCTCCGAGGCGAAACGCGGGGCGGTCGCCAGGTGAAGACGGTCGCCGTGGCGCTGGACGATCCAGCCGCGGTCCGTCATGCCCGCAAGCACGTCGATGGCTTCGTCGATCCTGGCCGCCGTGACCGAGGCGGCTTCCGCCAGGTCGGTGACGGTTGGAGGCTCTGTGGCGACGAGCAGGAGGGCTTCGATCAGGGCGGCCAACTCGGATGTCGACCGGGCCACGTCATCATCGGCGCCCTGGAGGCGCAGTTGCGCCGCGGACTGGTCAGGCGATTCCATATCCGTCAAACAATCTCTCCGCCAGGCTCATTGGCGAACTCGTCGTCGTCATGGTCGCTCGCGTTGGCGGCGGCGCCTTCCACGCCGGCGCTGAGCGCAATCTCCCCGAACAGGTCGCCTTGGGCGACCGCGATCGATTGTCGCCGGATCAGCACGAGCACGGCCAGGAACGCCGTCGCCACCTCGGACCTGTTCCGATACTCCGCGACGGCCTGGCTGAACCGGATGCCCGTCGACCGGCTGGCCAGGTCCGCCACCCGGTCGACAAATTCCCGCAGGCTGATGATCCGGCGCTGGCGGACGAACACCGGCTGCCTTGGGATAACGGTCAGGCGCCGCCGGATCGATCTCACGAGCGATGCGGCGTCGTGCGGGGCGAGCCGCGATGGCCTGGCGGCGGTTGGCCCGGCCATGGCTCCGCCAGTGGTGGAACCGAACACTTCACACCCCGAGGCGTGGAGGGAGCCCAGGTGCTTCGCCAGGTCCTTGACTCGTTTGTATTCCCGCAGCCGGTAGGTGAGGTCGCTCTGTTCCGGCTCCTCCGTTTCGACGACCGGCTTCGGCAACAGCGAGCGGCTCTTGAGCACCGTCAAGCGGGCCCCGACCGTGGCGAATTCGGCGATCACCGAGGACGGGGCGAATTCGAGGCTAGCGACGAAGCCGAAGAACTGGTTGGTGACGGCGACGAGGGAGACATCCTCGATGTTGAGCTGACTGCGCTCGATCAGGCGTAACAAGACATCGAGTGGCCCCTCGTAGGCGGGCAGGCGCAGTTGGTAATTCGCGAGCATCGGCTCGGAACCGTTAGAGTCCGGTGGGCGGTGGGTCATCCTGACCGGGATCACAGGCCGAGGTTGACGGCGTTGTAAATCACCTCCCGCACGGGAAGCATGATTCCGTTCACCAGCGAGCCTCCCAGTTGACCACCGACGAAGAAGAGCAGGAGCAGCACGACGAATCCATACTGCTCCAGCGGGGCGAGTATCGGCCGCCAGAAGTCGGGCAAGATGCCCATCAGGATCTTGTGACCATCCAATGGCGGAATCGGGATCATGTTGAACGACGCCAGCAGCACGTTGACCGTGATGAAGCTCGTCATGAAGAGCACCGCGCCTTGATTCAACTCGATCGTTCCACGGGCCCAAAGTTGGTATGGGATGGCCATGAGCAGGGCCTGGGCGACGTTTGAGAGCGGGCCCGCGAAGGCCACCAGCGCCATGCCCCGCTTGCGGTGCCGCGCGAAGCTGTGCGTGAAACGGGAAGGGTTAACCGGCACCGGCTTGCCCCAGCCGATGAATGGAATCCCGATCGAAATCATGACCATGCCGAAGAACCCGAACGGCTCGAAATGGGACATCGGGTTGAGCGTGATCCGGCCCAGGTCGCGCGCGGTTGGGTCTCCCATCTTGAGGGCGGTCCAGGCGTGCATGAGCTCGTGGATGGTCGTGGCGATCACGAAGGAGAGGAGAAAGGCAATGATCTGGTCGGGGTCGCGGAGGTTCACGGGGTCTGGCCCTGACGATAATGCAGATTGTCATTCCGAGCTTGCGAGGAATCTTTGTGTTCGCCCACTTGCAGGTCCAAGATTCCTCGCAAGCTCGGAATGACAAAGAGGCTAGGACACATCACTCAGTATGCGACATCGCCATCCCCTTTTCCGTACGTTCGCGCGATCTAGTCGGCGGCGCGGGCGGCCGACTGCTCAGCGGTGTCGGCGCCGGAGCCGGGGTAGAGGTGACAGGCCACGAAGTGCCCCGATCCCTGCTCAGCGAAGATCGGATCGACCTTCTTGCAGACATCCATCACGTAGGGGCAGCGCGTGTGGAAGCGGCAGCCGGACGGCGGGTTGATCGGGCTCGGCACATCCCCGGTCAGGATGATCCGCTCCCGCTGTTTCTCGATGACCGGGTCGGGAATGGGCACGGCCGAGAGCAACGCCTTGGTGTATGGGTGCAACGGTGTGTCGTACAGCTCATTGCGGTCGGCGACCTCGACGATTTTGCCGAGGTACATCACGGCCACCCGGTCGGAGATGTGACGCACCACCGACAGGTCGTGGGCGATGAAGAGGTAGGTCAGGCCGAACTGTTCCTGGAGGTCTTCGAGAAGGTTGACGATCTGGGCCTGAATCGAGACATCGAGCGCCGAGACCGGCTCGTCGCAGACGATGAAATCCGGGTTGGCGGCGAGCGCCCGCGCGATCCCGATTCGCTGTCGCTGGCCGCCGGAGAATTCGTGCGGATAGCGGTTGGCGAAGTAGGGGTTGAGCCCGACCGTTTGCAGGAGTTCCTGCACCCGCTGGGTGCGTTCGTTCTTGGCCACCAGCTTGTGGATCTGCATCGGCTCGGAGACGATATTGCCAACCGTCATCCGCGGGTTCAGCGAGGCGTACGGATCCTGGAAGATCATCTGCAGGTGACGGCGCATCTTGCGCATCTGGGTGCTGTCGAGCGTCGTCAGGTCGCTGCCGTTGAAAATCACGTTGCCGTCGGTCGGCTTGTAGAGTTGCAGGATGGCGCGGCCGGTAGTCGACTTACCGCAGCCCGATTCTCCCACCAGGCCGAGCGTTTCGCCCCGCTTGACGGAAAACGAGACGCCGTCGACCGCTTGTACGGCCCCGACCTTGCGCTGGAAAATGATGCCCTGCGTGAGCGGGAAGTGCATCTTGAGGTTCTGGACATCCAGCAGCGGCTGACCGTCACCCTGGGCGGTACCTGTTGCGTTCGATTGTTGGGCGACAGCGGCTGACATACGTCATTCCTCCAGGGTTATTCCGAGATCATGTGACTCGGTGAGACGCCGATGTCCGGTGCTTCCGGATTCACGTCACTGGTGGGATCGGATGGCTCTGGATGTCCATGCTCGCGGGCAACGACATTCTGGTCGTCGTCGCGGTGCACTTCTTCCCAGAACCAGCAGGCCGAGTAGTGACCCGGCTGGACTTCCAGCAGGGGCGGGTTCTTCTGCTCGCATTTTTCCCGCGCGTAGTTGCAGCGGGGGACGAACGGGCACATGTCCGGCAGTTCGATGAGATCGGGCGGTAGGCCCCGGATCGGCTGGAGCCGCTCCTTGCTGCGGGCGTCGAGCCTCGGAATCGACTTCATCAGGCCCACGGTGTAGGGATGACGCGGGTTGGCGAAGATTTCCTCGGTGGCCGCGGTTTCGACGATGTGCCCGGCGTACATGACCTGGACGCGATCGGCGATGCCGGCGACCACGCCCATCGAGTGCGTGATCAGGATCACGCCGGCCCCGGTTTCGCTCTGGAGGTTCCGCATCAGGTCCAGGATCTGGGCCTGGATCGTCACGTCCAGCGCGGTCGTCGGCTCGTCGGCGATGAGCAATTTCGGATTACAGGAAAGCGCCATGGCGATCATCACGCGCTGGCGCATACCGCCCGAAAACTGGTGGGGATACTGATCGACCCGGCTTTCGGGGTTGGGGATGCCGACCATGCTGAGCAGTTCGATCGAGCGCTGCTTGGCCTGGTCCTTGTTCATTCCCATGTGCAGTTGCAGCGATTCGCTGATCTGGCGATTGATCGTCAGCACCGGATTGAGCGAGGTCATCGGATCCTGGAAGATCATCGCGATGTCGTTGCCGCGGATCGAGCGGACCTGTTCGTCGGACATCTTGATGATGTCCCGCCCGTTGAAGATGACCTCGCCGTTGACGATCTTGCCCGGCGGGTTGGGGATCAGCCGCATGATCGAGAGACCGGTCATGCTCTTGCCGGAGCCGGACTCGCCGACCACGCCCAGGGTCTCACCGGGCATGACGTAGAAGGAGACGTCATCGACGGCCTTCACCACGCCGTCCTGGGTAAAGAACTGCGTCTTGAGTTCCTTTACCTCCAGCAGCGGCTCGCCGCCTGAAGGGGGTCCTCCAAGCTGGGGGGACGTGGTTGTCTGCGCTTGTGCCGCCATCCTCGCTCCTCTTTGCCCTCGTCCCAATTCCGGGACTTTGGCGACTGCCTGCCGGCAGATTACGCGCTGCGCATCACAATCATGAGGTTCAGAACTGATCCTGGCGTTCGGCGGATAGTAGTGGGTGTTACGATCCTTCCGGCAGCCCGGGAGTTCGCCGTTGCGTTCAGGAGGCTTATGAGTGTGCACGATAGCACAGCCATCCCAGGGCGGCAACGATCCTGGATCGTAGGCCGAATGGAATCCGTACGCCTTCGTACGTCTTGCCCGCTGCCTCTGCAACGCATTGTGAACGATAAGGGCGTCCACTTACAACGTTTGACCGATCGCGAGACCGGACCGGCTCTGTGCGATGTGCCCAAACCGCGGCTCACTCACACCCTGCTATCGCGGCGCGCCGTCGATAAACGCCCTGGCGGCCGTCGCCAGCATGCCGGGGGAATTCGGCACGATCATGTCGAAACCGCGATCCGCCGCTGCCTTGGCGGCCCCGACGGTGACCGTCGTGGTGCCCAGTTTGACGCCCCGCGCCCTGGCCCTGGCCACGACCTGGTCGGCGATCTTCGTGACCTCGGGATGCCCCGGCTGGCCGGGAAAGCCCATCGACTGGGCAAGGTCGTTCGGTCCGACGAAGAGCACGTCAAGTCCGGGAACGGCCAGGATCTCGTCCAGGTTTTGCAGCGCGTCGATATGCTCGAACTGGATCATCGTCAGTATCCGCTCGTTGAGTTGCGGCACGAGGTCGGCGGCGGCCTCGTTCAGGCCCCAATCGAAGGTCCGGCCGCCGGCCAGCCCGCGCGTGCCGCCCGGCCAATATCTCGTAGCTTCGATCGCCCGCGCGGCCTGGGCGGCATCGTTGATCTGCGGAATCATGACGCCGGTGACCCCGATGTCGAGGAACTTGAGGATGACCTGCTTGTCGTTTTGCCCGACCCGGGCAAAAGCCGCCATTCCCCGCGCCTCGGCGGCCAGGATCATCGGGTAGGCGGACTCGGGCGAGAGCGGTCCGTGCTCGCTATCGAGCAGCGCGAAATCGAAGCCGGCGACCGCCAGGATCTCGACGTCGAGCGCCGACGTGGTCGGCACGAAACAGCCGTAGACGATCTTGCCCGCGTTCAGTTTTTCCTTCACCGGATTGGTCAGGTTCAATCTCGCCTCCCGTGGCGTACGATTCAGGCAATGGTCCCAGGCGAACATGGACCCTGATGGCATGGCGGCATTGTTGATGAATCTTCGACTTCGCGCAATCGACTGGAGCCTGGAGTGTCCGATTCTCCCCCCGCCAGCCCGCCACCACCTGATGACCGCCAGTACTGGGTCGCGTTCCGGCTGGCGGAGGTGGCGTCGACGAACCGCTTCCAGGCCATGCTCGACATGTTTGGCTCGCTGGAAGCGGCCTGGAAGGCGGAGGCCGTCCAGTTGCGGCGAGTTCTGGGCGGTCGCGAGCGAACGTTGAGCAAGGTAATCGCCACGCGGCAAACGCTCGATGTTCAGGGCGAGATGGCGAAACTCGAGCGGGCTGGCGTCTCGGTCGTGACCGTGGCCGACGACGGGTATCCACCGTTGCTCCGGGAGATTTCCGCGCCGCCACCGGTCCTGTTCTACAAGGGACAACTGCTCGAAACCGACGCCAACGCCGTCGCCATCGTCGGCACGAGGCGGGCGAGCGCTTATGGCCGCGACATCGCGATCGAGATTGCCCGGGGCCTGGCTGAAGCCGGGGTGACGGTGGTGTCCGGTCTCGCCACCGGCATCGACGGTCACGCGCACCGGGCTGCGCTCGATGGCGGTGGGCGCACGCTCGCCGTGCTGGGAAGCGGCATCCACGACATCTATCCGCGCGAACACGCTGGCCTGGCCAAAAGGGTGTGGGAACAGGGTGCCCTGATGTCGGACAACCTTCCTGACGCCAAGCCCGACCGCTGGAACTTTCCGGCACGCAACCGCATCATTTCGGGTCTCGCTCTCGGCGTGGTCGTGATCGAGGCGCCCGAGAAGAGCGGCGCGCTGATCACCGTGGATTTCGCGGCGGACCAGGGCCGGGACGTGTTCGCGGTGCCCGGCATGGCAACCTCGACCACCAGCGCCGGCTGCAACCGGATTCTCCGGGATGGCGCCCGGCTGGTTCGCAACGCGGACGACGTGCTGGAGGACTTGCGGTTGCGGAACCAGGCAGCCCACGTAGAGGTTCAGCAGCCGCTGGTGCTCGACGAGGATGAGCGCCGTATCCTCAACGTGCTGACCAGCGAACCCAGGCATATCGACGATGTCGTGGAAGCATGCGGCCTGGCGTTGCCGCGGGTGTCAGGCGTGCTGCTGACGCTTGAGCTTCAGCAACTGGTCCGGAACGTGGGGGCGCACTTCTACGTTCGGCATTAGAGTTTGCACCGATATGCATGGATGCAAGCACCACACGGTCATTTGTACCGACAAATTCAGAAATGTTGAGTCGTGTCATGCACCCTCAACGACGTGAAACACGAACGCATGATCGAAAATCGACCGAATCCGGCCGTCGAAGCCCGTTTGCGCGTTCCGGCTGTGTATCAGCGCAGTGGCTCAGAGCCAGGACACCACAAGATGTTGTGGCTACGATCAATTTGTCGGTACAGATGGCTTCGCTGCCGCCCCTACGAGGTCCTGTCATGTGGATCAGACGTTACCAGGGTTCGCATGCTGATCGGCCGGGCCTGGTCACATGGCGAATACCGGGCGCTTGACAGAAGCCGGTTCGAGTTCCTACTATTAAAAATGTTATACGGTCGGCCGTAGCTCAAACGCGAGAGTTTCCCGCGGACGCCGACATTGACCACTGTATCGGTTGATGCTTCCCATGACAAACGCAGTACGATCGTGACACGCTGTCCGGCGGACACCGGATTTTGGCACGATGCACAAGGCTTGACACTCCATGACAGACACCGCGTCGACTCCCACCCGGAGCCGGGCAAAAACAACGACCAAAAAGAAATCGACCACAGCCGCGAAAAAGCGGACGGCTACCCCACGCGGCAAGCTGGTGATCGTCGAGTCGCCCGCCAAGGCGAGGACGATCGGGCGCTACCTTGGCGCCGGCTACACCGTCAAGGCCTCAATGGGGCACATCCGCGATTTGCCCAAGTCCACCCTTGGTGTGGATGTGAATGATGATTTCCTGCCCAAGTACCTGATTCCGCGCGACAAGACCAAGGTCGTCAAGGAGCTCAAGGAGAGCGTGCGGGGGGCCAAGGAGATCTACCTCGCGACCGACCCTGACCGGGAGGGCGAGGCGATCGCCTGGCATCTCATCCACGCCACCGAGGCATCGGAGAAACCGCTGCGCCGGGTCGTCTTCCACGAAATCACCCCACAGGCGATCGCCGAAGCGATGGAGCATCCGCGCGACATCGACATGGACCTCGTCGACGCCCAGCAGGCCCGGCGCATCCTCGACCGGCTGGTCGGCTACGGCATCAGTCCACTCCTATGGAAGAAGGTCAAACGCGGGCTCTCGGCGGGCCGGGTCCAAACGGCGGCCCTCCGCATCGTCGTCGAGCGCGAACGTGAGATCGACCAGTTCATCCCGGTCGAGTACTGGTCGCTCGATGCCGACCTGAGCAAGATCACCGGGATGCCGCCGACGGATCGCGACACCTTCCGTGCGAGCCTCCACCAGATCGACGGCAAGAAGGCCGATCTCACCACCGGCGAGCAAACCCACGGCATTGTGGCGGCGCTCGACGGCGCGTCGTGGCGGGTCGCCGATGTCGTGCGGCGCGAGACGCGGCGCCGGGCCCAGGCGCCGTTCATCACCAGCACGCTCCAGCAAGAGGCGTCGCGCAAGCTCGGCTTCGCCGTGCGGCGGACGATGAGCATCGCCCAGGAACTGTACGAGGGGATCGACCTGGGGGCCGAGGGCACCCAGGGCCTAATTACCTACATGCGCACCGACTCGACCAACGTCTCCAGCTCGGCCCAGGGGACCGCCCGCGAGGTGATCGCGTCCAAGTACGGTACGGAGTTCGTGCCGGATAAGCCGCCCACCTACAGCAAGAAGAGCAAGGGCGCCCAGGAAGCCCACGAGGCGATTCGTCCCACGTATCCTCATCGCGACCCGCTTTCGGTCAAGAAGCTGCTCAGCGCCCCTCAATTCAAGTTGTATTCACTGATCTGGCAACGGTTCATGGCGAGCCAGATGGCGCCCGCCGTGCTTGACAATACCCGGGTCGATGTGGCGGCCGGTTCGGCCGCCCAGGTTGGCGCCGGCAAAGCGCCCTACACGTTCCGGGCGACTGGCTCGATCGTGAAGTTCCAGGGCTGGATGGCGGTTTACCAGCAGGGCCGTGACGAGGGCGATACCGATGAACTCGACTGCGGCGCCCTGCCGGAAGTCGCACCTGGTGAGGACCTCAACCTGCGCAAGTTGCTGCCGGAACAGCACTTTACCCAGCCGCCGCCTCGGCTCACGGAAGCGACCCTGGTGAAGGCGCTCGAAGAGCAGGGCATCGGCCGGCCGAGCACGTACGCGCCAACGATCGCCACGCTCCTCGCCCGGAATTACGTGGCC
>JACCYX010000026.1 GCA_013696265.1 Chloroflexia bacterium | reverse complement strand
GCCTGACACCGTGACGCAGAACGGGCCCGCCAATTGGCCGGCCCGTTGATTTGGTGTCGGACAATGTTTGTTCGTTGCGACCCAATCACCATGACGTCGGTACGGGAGCACCTTGTGTGCTCCCGCGGTACAGGGTCGCGACGAAACGGGAGCACACAAGGTGCTCCCGTACCAGATACGACGGATTACGGCCGAGAGCCTTCCGCGTCCGCAATGCAAAACGCCAATCCGTTTATGGCGCGATGAAATCCTGGGCGACCCAGCCGGTCGTGCCGTCATCGAGCTGGATCGGCCACCAGACGAAGCCGCTGCCCTCCTGGGACCCACCGGTGATGGTGACAACCGTACCGGCGGCCAGCACCGTCACCACCTCGGCATCGGTCGTGGCGTCCGACCGCATGTTCACGTCTTCACTGACGACCGTGGCCTGACCACCTTCGGCGAGCGAGCCGGTCGCGCCAGCCCCGGCGGCTTCGTCGGCAACCGGTTCCTCAACAGTGGTCTCCGGTTGCGATCCAGAGACATCGGCCCCCTGAACGGACGCCAGCCGACCGCGGATAATGTCACGCTCGAGATATTCTTCGCCGTTGAACAACCCACCACAGGTAATCAGCGTGATCGCGGCGTAGTCCGTCCGGCCCACCAGGTCCGCCGAGTTCAACTGCTCGCTGGTCAGGTTCGCAATTTCGATTCGCTTGATGTTCTCGACTTCGTAGACGTAGGTGGCGCCATCCTTGCCGAAGACATCAATCCGGGCGCCTTCCTGGAGATTGGCCACTTCCTTGAATACCGCGGGACCGACTTCCCAGTAATCGACGTGGCCCGCGCCAACACAATTGCCGATCTCGCCCGCACGCGCGGTCTGGCCGTACCAGGCGACCACCCACGGCCCGCTCGGATTGAGCATCTTGCCGTCGACAATTAGCTGGCTCTCGACCTCGGCATCGACCCCGGCGTCCGCAATCCGCATCGCCACCGGGACCTGACCGGGATCCATGGCCGGATTCAGGCCGAGCGGCCCGGCCTGCAAATCGGTGGTGCCCGGTGTTTGGCCCCATTGCGGCAACTGCGTGCCGCTGTTTGCCCCGGTCCGCCCGGCAACCGCCAGACCCGCACCCAATCCGGCGACGGTGGAGAGCAATCGCCTTCGCGTCATCTGCGTCATGGTTTTCCTCACGCCTTTACTGTGTCCGTTCGACCCGCGACTCACCTGTTCCTCCGAGCCGCCAACGCGGCCGGCCAGACGGATGTGCCGCGAAGTCACCGTCGCCTCGCACGGATGTTGGCTCGTTGAACACGAACCGTTTCGGGATAGGCGGGTGACATCCTTATAAGATACTACGTCGCCCGCCACCCATTCAGTTCACTTTTCCGCTACCGAAACCGCATATGGACCCGACCGTCGGCGCCGATTAGCGGCGCGGCCACGGCCGGGGCGGGTTGGGCCGGCGATTTGGCCCCCCGCTTGCGCATCTGCACCCAACCGGACCATGCCAACGGCGCGGCGATCAGCGCCAGGGCAATCGCCAGCAGGCGCATGCCGGTCAACTCGGTCCGGTCCGAGGTAATCGTGCCGCCGGGGCCGGTGCCGGTATCCGGCAGGTCCTCGACCGCGTTGCACTGGTAGAGCACGACATCCGTGTTGCCGCCGCCCTCCACGATCACCCGGCTCTGGCTATCGACACGATCGGCCACCGCCCGGCACCAGTTGCCGGTCTCCTGCTCCAGGGTGTAGAATCCGTTCGCCAACCCGGCGAAGACGTACACGCCGTCATCATCCGGCGTACCCTCAACTGACGCATCGGTCGCGGTGTTGGCGATCGTGTACGACGTGCCGGTCGAGCCCGGCGCGCACTCCGCGTCCCAGTCCGAAATCTCGGAAAGCTCGTCCTCGCAGAGGTATTCGCGAATCGTGATCGAACCAGTCGGACCAGGAGCCGGCTCCTCGCGGTCCTCGACCGCGAACCAACCGCACGCGATCGACTGGCCGTTGACATCGACGAAGGTGGTACCGCCGTTCGAGAGTGCCTTCTGGTAGACGCTGCCGTCATTGATCGAGCAGAAGACGGCCGCACTCTTGAGATCGGACGGCAACGAAGGCGTCATCGTCAGGTCGCCCGGCAGGAGGTCGAAGAAACGCACCGCGCCGTCGCCGGAAACGCCCGTCCGGGCGCTGAGCGGCGCGGAATCCGGGTCGCCCAACCGGAAGGTCACGTCGTCGACCGTCTCGGTGCACTCGTCCCTGAACGTGTCGAGTGACGCTCCGCCGTACGTGCCGGACTGCGACGCCGGCGGGCAGGAGTAGAGCGTGACCAGGATTTCGGCGCGCTCGGGCTCAGGGGTCACGGTCGGTGTGGGCGTCGGCGTCTGGCCTGACGCGTCTTCCGGGATGAAGTACCAGTCGCAGAGCACGTGCTGGTTCTCGGCGAGCGTCAGCGTGCCGGTGATGGCATCTTCGAGGCCGAAATCCGGGGTGCCGTTGTCCGGCTGGGTGCTGCAGAAGAGTTCGACATCGCCGAAGTCGCCCGGAGGTCCCCCGTTGAAGGTGTAGTCGCCGGCGGCGAGGCCGGTGAACAGGACTATCCCCGGTCCCGGCGTCTGCGGGAGTTCGGTCGTCCCGGTGCGCGTGCCGCCTGGTCCTTCCAGCGTGAACTCATAATCGGCCAGGCCCTCGCCGTGGCAATCGTCGAAGATCGAATCGCCGGTGTACCCGACCGGGCAGGTTGCCAGGTGGATTTCGAGAGAGCCGCCGGTCTCCTCGCCGCGTTGGCTGATGGGAACGATGTACCACTCGCAGGCGATTTGCTCGGACTGGAGATCGCCGTAGGTGGTCACGCCACGATCGTTGAGGTCCTTCTCGTAGCGATTGCCGCCATCGGCCGTGCAGAAGACGTACTCGTCAGCCGCCTCGAGCGGCACGTCGCTGTAGAGCGTGTACGTCCCCGGATCGAGTTCGGTGAAGACGAGCGAGTTCGGGCCGTCGGCCAGGCGCACGTCCTCGTCGCCATTCTCATTCCCGAAGGTGAAGGCGACACCCTCGACTGGTTCGGCGCAGTTCGCGCTCAGGTCATCGTAGCTGACACCTTGCGTCTCCGGATCGAAGTCAACCGGGCAGACGGACGCCAGCACTGAAATCTCGCCTTCCGCCGACGGAGCCACGGGCTCCTCGGTCGGGTCCGCCGTGGGCTCGGCGGTCGGGACAACGGTGGGTTCTTCCGTTGGGGCTTCGGTCGGAACTTCCGTCGCGGGGGCGTCCTCGATCAGGAACCAACTGCACACTCGGTCTTCGGCGGTATCGTTGTCGAAGTGGGCGACACCCTGGTCATCCATCTCGACGGCTGACACGTTCTGGCCGCCATCAATGGTGCAGAAGAGGTACTCGTCGGCTTCCAGCGGCACGGCGGCGTAGAAATCCACTTCGTTTCCGGCGGGGAAGGTGAATGTGACCTGGCCTTCGTCATCGGTGGGTTCGTCGCCCTCCAGTTCCCCGGTGCCGAGGTTGAACACAACCTCCGGCGCGACCGCACAGGAAGCCGATTCGAAGTCGTCGAAATCGGCGACGTCCGGATCGGCGACCGCATCGAACGCGCAGGTGAAGGCAAAGACCTCGATCGACGAATCGTCATCGAGTTCGTCAGTCGTGATCGCGGTCGGCTCTTCGGACGCTTCATCAGGGGCGGCTTCCGTCGGGATCACGTAGACATCGCAGGCCACCGGCACGCCGTCCGGCACGGACACGACCGTGCTCAACGCGTCGTCTTCGCTCGGCGGAAGCGGGTTCCCGCCACCAGCCACGCCGCAGTAGACGTAGTAGCGCACGCCGTCTTCAGGGGTCAGGTTGACGGTGACGGCATAGTCGCCCGCCGGCAGATCGGCAAAGCTGGTTCGGCCCGGTCCCGACGAGGTGTCCGTCGTCTGTGTCTGGTCGACACCCAGTTCGCCATCGGTCGAGAGGATTTGAACATCCACCCCCTCGACGCCATTGTCATGGCAACCGCCGAAGAGATCGTCCGGATCGAAATCGTCCGGGCAGCGCACGACATCGACCTCCAGCGAGGCGGTGCCGGAGACCTGGAATTGGCCCA
>JACCYX010000011.1 GCA_013696265.1 Chloroflexia bacterium | reverse complement strand
GTCCAGCCCACCCTCGACGAAGCCGCGCCGGACCCGGCCGACGGTGGCCGGATGGACCTCAACCGCCCCGGCAATCGCGGTGTCGGTCCAACCCGGACCGCCCTCGCCCTGGTTGGCCTTGAGCAGGATGCGAGCGTGCGTCAGCAGGCGGGCGGGCGCCGTTCCCTGCCCAATCAGGGTCCGGAGCTGGGCGCGTTCGGGTTCGGTCAAGATCACGGTCTAGTTGGTCTGGCGCATGCGGGGCCTCCGGGCGGGTAATATCCAACGGGATATGTCGTGTACTGTTTGTCGCCAGGCCCTGCGGATTCGCGGCGAAGCCCGGCGGACCCAGGTCGAATACTGACTGTGGCCGGTCACATGCCTGGGTGTCCGCCCGGATGGTGGCGGACGGCGGCATTCGATTTGCCCATATCCGGGCGGACGCACCATCGACAAGAATCGGACCGGGCAGATGGCGTTCACGGTCGATGGAGGTCCGCCCCTACGTCGCACGTATGCGCACCTCTGTGATGGCTACCCCAATGCGCATCACCCGTGACGAACCCGGTGATAAACCCACACGGCTCTCTTATGGACGGACAATTTCTCCGTCCCGGAGGCGAATGTCCGGCCAGGCACCGTTGATCGGGTGTTCCGGGAACGGATAGCGGGCGGCAAGTTCCTCGTGGAGGTCGATCCCCAGGCCAGGGAGGTCGTTGGACCACAACGCGCCTTCCCGGATTTCCGGTGTGCCGGGGAAGACTTCGCGGCTTCGATCACCCCAGATCGTCGCCTCCTGGATGCCGAAGTTGGACGACGAGAGATCGAGCGCCAGGTTCGCGGCGTGGGCGACCGGCGAGGCGTCGCCGGGCCCATGCCAGGCCGTGCGGACGTTGAAGAATTCGCAGTAGGCGGCCAGCTTGCGGGCGGGCGAGAGTCCGCCGACGTCCGAGATGTGAACCCGGATGAAGTCGATCAACCGGTCCTTGATCAGGTTCACGTACTCCGCCTGGTTCACGTACAGCTCGCCCATCGCCACTGGAATCGTCGAGTGCTGCCGGAGCAGGTTGAAATACCCATTGTCCTCCGGGGCGAAAGGATCCTCGTAGAAGAAGAGCCGGTACGGCTCGAGGTCCTGGGCGAGCCGGATCGCGGCCATCGGATGAACCCGCTCGTGGACATCGTGCAGGAGTTCGACCTCGTCGCCGATCCGCGAGCGGATGTGGTCGAAGAGGCGGGGCACGATCCGGCAGTAGGCGGCGGGGTTCCATCGGGCATCGGTCAATTCGAGGTGAATCGCGTACTTCTGGCCGTCCGTCTTGTCGGCGTGCGGTCGGGCGCCATAGGTTGCGCTGCCCGGCACCGCCACCTGGCAACGAATGTTGCGGAACCCGCGGTCCATCAGGGCACGGACGTTCTCTTCGACCTCGTCGAAGTCGGCGCCCGAGGCGTGGACGTAGACATCGGCCGCCTGGCGCACCTTGCCGCCGAGCAGTTGGTAGACCGGCAGGTTCGCGATCTTGCCCTTGATGTCCCAGAGCGCCATGTCCACGCCGCTCATCGCGTTGTTGAGAACGGGACCGCTGCGCCAGTACGAACTGACGTAGGAGGCTTGCCAGATATCCTCGATGTCGTGGACCGAGCGGCCGATCAGGAACGGCCGGAGGTACTCCTCGATCGCGGTCCGGACCACGAGTGGGCGTTGCGTGAACGTGGCGCAGCCCAACCCGTAGAGACCAGGCTCGGTGGTTTCAATCTTGACGATCACGGTGCGGATGTTGTCGGGCGCGGTCATGATGACCCGGACATCCCGGATGCGGATCGCGTCGTCGCCGCCGAAGGCCGGCCAGGCCGGCGGGATCGCCGGCACCGGCTGTTCCTCAGGATTGAATGTCACGCCGGTCATCCCCTCTTCGTTCGATCAGGACTGGGTTGGCAGCCACTTGGCGTAGTCAGCCTCGATGTGCTCTGCCCAGGTTGAGACGTCGATGTCGCCGGAGGTGTAGACACCCTCGGCAAGGCGCAGCTTGCCGAAGACATCGCGCTGCCGGGTATCCTCGGATCGCTCGACCACGGTTTGCAACAGGTGCGGAGGAATGAACGTGACGCCGGCCGGTGTGCCCAGCACCGCGTCGCCCGGCATCACCGTCGTGTTGCCGATGCGGATCGGTCCATTGACTTCCCGCAGCGTCACTTCGTAGATCGCGCTCGGATGGATACCGCGACAGTAGACGGGGAAGTCGGTGAACTCGGCGATGCGGATGGAGTCGCGGATCCCGCCGTCGATGATCATGCCGGTGCCGGTTCGCGCACGGGCGGCGGTCGCCAGGTTGTCGCCAATGAATGTGCCGTCCTCGACCTTCCCGAAGAGATCGACAACGAGCACATCGCCCGGCCCAAGCTGGTCGATGATCCAGGTATTCTGGCCGCCGGAACGCCCCTCGCTCGCCCCGATGCCCTGCACCACTTCGTGAAAATCCGGTCTGAGGTGAACGTACGACGCCGTGACGACGCGCCCGACCAGCGGCACCGTGGGTTGCAGGTGAACGTTCCAGTCGCCTTCGAACTGGTAGTGATACCCGTGTCCTCGTTCGAGTACACCCCACGCCTCGTCGTTGGTGACCAGCTTCAGGCGTTCCAGCAGGTCGTCCGGCGCTTTGGGCCGGCCGTCTTCCAGGCGATCGAAGGGATTGAGCGGCGTAAGCGCGCGAATCCGGTCGGGATCGTTGAAAATCATGAACGCGGTGCTCCTGAACGCGGGGCAACCGGGGAACGATGCGTCCGGATTGCCCGACAGTTGACGACCGCGCCACTATACCGGCGATCCGCTCGCTAAGGAAGCCCACAATCCCGTACCGGGATCAATCAGCGGCGGGCAAGGTCGTATCCGTATCCCCCACCGGCGACCCTTGCCGGTAAAACTCGCTGAAGAACTGCTGCGCGTCGAATGGCGACTCGCCGTCCGAGGCTCCACGGTTCACGTACGAGCCATCGGATTGCAGTTCCCGGGCGTTGACCGTGTCCCGGAGATAGGCGTCCAGCACCACGTCGCGCAGGTGCTCAATCAGTTGCGGCGACTTGACCGGGGCAACGACTTCGACGCGCCGGTCGAAGTTTCGCTCCATCACGTCGGCGCTACCGATGTAGACCAGGGGCACACCGTTGTTGCGGAGGTAGTAGACACGGCTGTGTTCGAGGAATCGGCCGACCAGGCTAATGACCCGGATCGTCTCGCTGACGCCTTCGATCCCCGGACGCAGGCAGCAGATGCCGCGGATGATCAGGTCGATCTTCACCCCGGCCCGGGACGCGGTGTAGAGCGACCTGATCGTATCCTGATCGACCAGCGAGTTCATCTTGAGGATCAGGTGGCCGTTCCCATGCTCCTGGTGGACCCGCGTTTCCTGGAGGATGGCGTCGATGAACTGCTGGCGCATGGCCGTTGGCGCCACCCACAGCGCGTCGTACTCGACGTGGGGCGCGAACCCGGTCAAGACATTGAAGAGTTGGGTCACATCGGAGGCGATCTCCTCGCGAGCGGTGAGGATGCCGATGTCTTCGTAGACGCGGGCCGTATTGGCGTTGTAGTTCCCGGTCGACACATGCACGTACCGTCGTAGTCCGTGCTCCTCGCGACGAACAACGAGTGTGAGCTTGCAGTGGGTCTTGAGTCCGGGCAGGCCGTAGGCGACATGCACGCCCGCCTGTTCGAGGGTCTGGGCCCAGGAAATGTTGTTCTCTTCGTCGAATCGAGCCTTCAGCTCCACCAGCACCGCCACCTGGGTGTCGTCGTTACGGGCGCTGGTGAGGGCCGGAATCAAGGGAGAATTCTTGCCCAGCCGGTAGAGGGTCTGCTTGATCGCGATCACGTTGGCATCAGTCGACGCGGCCTTGATGAAATCAACGACGGTGTTGAACGACTGGTATGGCAGGTGCAGCAGGATGTCCTGTTCGCGAAGGATAGCGAAAATGTCCGGCTTGTCCGTTCCCTCCACCAGCGGCAGGGATTTTCCAGGCGGGAACATTGGCGACTGGACCAGCGGCGGATCCTTGAGATCCGGACGGTCGATCCTGACCAGCTCGAACAGGTTGTCGACGCAGAGCGGTCCCTCGATCACGTAGAGATCGCTCTTTGCGGCGTGGATCTGGTTCAGCAGCCAGTCGCGAACGGCGGCCGGCATCGTCTCGTCGATGTCCAGCCGGACGACGGTGCCGAACGGACGCTGGGCGAGCGTTTCCCGCATCATGTCCAGCATGTTCGCTTGGTCGTCATCGTCCTCGTCAGGTTCGACATCGGAATCCCGGAGGAGGTGGAAAGGATACGAAGCGACCACCTGGCTGCCAGGAAAGAGCCGGTCGAGATGGGCGGCGATCACCTCCTCGATCCAGGTGTACCGAACCGTTTCCGCCGGGGACCAGGCGTCCGGAGTGGCAAGCACCGTGCCGCTCCTGACCTTTTCGATCGACGGCACGGGAATCAACCGGGGCAGCAGCGCGGGAATCTTGACCCGCGCAAACCGGGCGCTCACGCCACTCCGGAGCACCACGATCAGGTTGAGGCTGTCATTCGAGATGTGGGGGAACCGGCGCCCGCGATCCACCGCTTGCGGAGTCAGCACTGGGTACATTTCCCGATCGTAGACCTCGGCGAGGGCAGACTTTTCCTCATCGCCAAGGGCGTCGTACCGCACGATCTCGATGTCCCGCTCCGCCAGCGACGGGACGAGTTCGGTCGTCACCAGCCGGGCGTGTTCCGTCAGCAGCTTCTGGGTGAGTTTCTGGATTTCGACGAGTTGCTGCACCGGTGTCCGCCCGTCCAGCGCCACGTCGACGATGCCGGCGACCACCTTGCGCTTGACGCCGGCCACGCGAATCATGAAAAACTCATCCAGGTTGGCGGCGAAGATCGCGGCAAACTTTACGCGCTCCAGCAGGGGAGTGGCCGTCTCCGACACCTCTTCGAGCACGCGACGATTGAATTGAAGCCAGCTGAGTTCCCGGTTGAGGTAGAGATCGGGCGTGAGCGTGACCAGGTGCAGATCATCGGCACGATTTCGGACGCCGGTAGCCGCTGGCGCCGGGTAAGCCGCCTCTTCGGCATCGTCGGGAATGGCGAACTCGGGCTGGTTAATGGCGTTGCTCATCCTGGTAGTGCACTTTCCGGTAGATCGCCATGGGCGGCATCGGGCCGGCGAAAGGCATCGCGCCGCGACGAAGATCCAGTCCGAACCGGCGCTGCCCGGACAGCCGAGTTATCGATCACAATGATGCTACGTCATCTGGCCCGCTGGCCACATGCCTCAATTGTGAAATTCGGAAATCCGCCCTTTGGTACCGAAAGGACTGCCGATGTACGCCGATGTCACCCGCCTGCCGCTCACCAGGATCGTGGCCACCGTGGGACCCGCCTCCGAAAGCCCGGAGGTGCTGGAAAGCATGATCCAGGCCGGAGTCACGACCTTCCGGCTCAACTTTTCTCACGGCGACCATGAGGGTCACCGAGCCGTCTACAGCCGGATCCGTGACCTCGCGGCGCGTCTGCAGCGACCGACGACAATTCTCCAGGACCTTCAGGGACCGAAACTCAGGATCGGGAACCTGGAGGGAGACGGACCGATCGAGATCGAGCGGGGCGCCACGCTCACGATCTGCACGAAGCCGGTACTCGGCTCCAACGAGCGCGTGTCGACCTCGTACAGCGGCCTGGGCCAGGACGTTCGGCCCGGCGATCAGGTATTGATCGACGACGGCCTGATTGAACTTCGAGTTGCGGAGGTCAAACGGGACACCGCTTGGGGCGATGAGGTGGTCACCACCGTGGTTCACGGCGGCCCGCTCAAGCCCCAAAAAGGCATCAACCTGCCGGGCACCAACGTGAGCGCGCCGGCGATGACGGAAAAGGATTTGAAGGATCTCGAATTCGGGATCGCCCTCGGCGTCGACATGATCGCGCTGAGCTTCGTCCGCACTCCCCAGGACGTGATCGACGCCAGGGCACGAATTCGCGATCTCGGCGGTTGGCAACCGCTGATCTCCAAGATCGAGAAACCCCAGGCGGTCCAGGCGCTCGAATCGATCGTCGCGGCGAGCGACGGCCTGATGGTCGCCCGCGGGGACCTCGGAGTCGAGATGCGCACCGAGCAGGTGCCGATGATCCAGAAGCGCCTTATCCGCCTCGCCAACCAGGCCGGCAAACCGGTGATCACGGCGACGCAGATGCTGGAGTCGATGATCGTCAATCCGCGGCCGACGCGGGCGGAGGCGAGCGATATCGCGAACGCGATTCTCGACGGGACGGACGCCGTGATGCTCTCCGGCGAAACCGCCGTCGGCGCCTGGCCGGTCAGGACCGTGGAGACGATGGCCCAGATCGCCCGGACCATCGAGGCCGACCCAACGTGGCAACGGGCCATGCACGCCGATCCACTGGTCCGCCAGCCGGCGGGCGAAACGATCGTCTCGACGGCGGTTGCCCACGCCGCCGCGTCGCTGGCGAAGGACATGCGGGCGACCGCGATCGTCGTGTTGACCGCTTCGGGGGCGACCGCCGAGCGGGTTTCCCAGCAGCGGCCGGGCGTGCCGATCCTGGCCTTCGCGGATCGTGCGGAGGTGGCAGCCCGCCTCTCGCTCTGGCATGGGATTGTCCCGGTTCACGAGCCGCTCCCGTCCAACACCGACGCATTGTTGCGCCAGATCGATCAGGGCGTGCGGCGGCTGGGCTACGCCGATTCCGGCGACCGGATCGTCATCGTCGGCAGCGTGCCGCGCCACGGCAACGCGACGGCGGTTTTTCTGGAGTACCGTGAGCTGGCGTAGGCCAGACTGGTCGCGAAAGAGACTACACAGGCACCCGGCGACGGCAAACAGGAAACCCCCGGAAGGCTACTTCCGGGGGTTTGGTCATTGCGGTATCGCGTTTGGATCAGACCTGCTCGCCCACGCCATTCGGCGAGGCGGGGGACGAGTTGCCCGAAGCCGGATGGACGACCATCCCGGCTTCATAGTCCTCCGGTACTGGCGGCACCCCGAAGATTTCGAGAACCTGCGGCGCGTCCAGCGTTTCCTTCTCCATCAACGCCACCACCAGGCCGTCGAGCTTGTCGCGGTACATGTTGTTGATGGCGAGCGCCTGTTGCAAGGCATTCTCGACGATCTCGCGAACGGCGGCGTCGAGCCGCTCGGATGTCGCGTCGGAGAACGACTTGTCCTGGGTGATCTCGCGGCCGAGGAAGACATGCTCTTCACCCGTCCCGAGGTAGATCGGCCCGACATCCTCGCTCATGCCCCAGAGACCGACCATCCGGCGGGCCAAGCTGGTCGCCTGCTTGAGGTCGTTCTCGGCGCCGGTCGTGATTTCGCCGTAGACCACCATTTCGGCGGCCCGGCCACCGAGCATGCCGGCGAGACGTCCCAGGAGGTACGTCCGGCTATAGTTGTAGCGATCCTCGTCCGGCATCTGGACGGTCACGCCGAGGGCGCGGCCACGGGGAACCACACTCACCTTGCGCAGCGGATCGGAGCCCGGCGTGAAGTGGGCGACGATCGCGTGTCCGGCCTCGTGGTAGGCCACGACTTCCTTCTCACGGTCATTCATGAGACCGCTGCGGGCGACACCGAGCAGAATCTTGTCGAGCGCCTCATCGAAATCGTCCTGAAGGATTTCCTTGCGGTTCCGGCGCGCCGCCGTCAGCGCCGCTTCATTGACAAGATTGCTGAGGTCGGCGCCGGAGAATCCGGTGGTTGATCGTGCAATGTGCTCAAGGTCGACCGCTCCCTGAATCGGAATGCCTCGGGTATGGATGGCAAGGATCGCGATCCGGCCCCGCTTGTCCGGCAAGCCGACCGTGACCTGGCGATCGAACCGTCCGGGCCGGAGGAGCGCCGGGTCGAGCACGTCCGGGCGGTTGGTGGCCGCCATGACGATGACTTCCTGGTTCGTCTCGAACCCGTCCATCTCGACCAGCAGCTGGTTGAGCGTCTGCTCACGCTCGTCGTTCGACCCGCCGAGCCCGGCGAACCGCTGACGGCCGACGGCGTCCATTTCGTCTACGAAGATGATGGCGGGCGCGGCGGTCTTGGCCTTGTCGAAGAGGTCCCGGACGCGGCTGGCGCCGACGCCGACGAACATTTCGACGAACTCCGACGCGGAGACGCTGAAGAACGGTACGCCCGCCTCGCCGGCGACGGCCCGCGCGGTCAGGGTCTTGCCGGTGCCCGGAGGGCCCACGAGAAGCACGCCACGCGGCAACCGGGCGCCCAGGGCGTGGTACTTGGCCGGGTTGCGGAGGAAGTCGACGACTTCCATCAACTCCTGCTTGGCCTCGTCCTCGCCGGCGACATCGGCGAATGTCACCTGCGGCCGTTCCGGATCGTTCTGGCGCGCCTTGCTGCGCCCGAAGCCGAAGACGTTCTGCTGGCCGCGCCCCATCTGGCGGCCCATGAAGATGATCAATCCGAGGAAGAGCAGGAACGGCAGGAAGCTGAACAACAGGCCGGTCCAGAGCGAACCGCTCGACGTTTCGCCCTCGATGACCGCGTCCGAGGCTTCGAGGTCGGCGAGCAGGGTGAGGTTGTCGACGCCCTGGGGAAGGGTGGCGTCGATGTGATCGGTTTCGGTGATGTTGGGATTGTCAGCCGGGGCCTGCATGTCGACCCGGTCGGCTTCCGAATCCCAGCGGATGAGATCCCGGAGTTCGACCTCGATCGAGGTTTCGCCCAGCGTCGCCCGCTCCACGTTGCCGGCGTCGATCTGCTCTGTGATGGCGGTGTACGTGACGCCAGTGATATTCGGGTCGTCACTGGGGCCGAAGAACTCCCAGATGTACCAGCCGACGAGCGCAATGATGAGCGACGCCACGACCCAGGTCGGAATTTTGGGGGTGCGTCGCTCTGGCGGCTGAGGCTGGCCTCCGCCCTTCTGGTTCTGGTTTTGCTGACGGTTTCGATCCTGGTCCGGACGCATCAGCGGGAACTGGGGCTTTTTCGGATCCTGCTGCGACATGTGTGGGTTGTCTTTCCTGGTCACTGGGCGGGATTTGCAGCGTCGGACATCGACGTCCGGGCGGCTACGAACCGGCCGAAGCCCCGCTTTTCTATTGTACGTCCCTAGCTTAGCCGAGATGAACACGTCGCTGCACCCGTATGAAGGAGCAGGTTCGCCGGATTCCTGGTTCGCCGCCGCCGCCGGCCGACACCTCCGATCGATCCGCCGTCCAGGCCGTAATCCGTTTGGAAAGCGGGTACCATTTCTCCATTGCGACATCTGTTCCAACCCAGACCGGGGTTCCCGATGACCAGCGCCCTCAGGCTCGTTCCCACTTCGATATCGGAAATGGACGGCGGCGGGATCGGACCGCTGCCCTTCTCGATGACGCCGTTGATCGGCCGCGAAACGCAGGTGGGGCTGATTGTCGAACGGCTGGCATCGCCCGCGATCCGGCTCCTCACACTGATTGGGCCGGGCGGCATCGGCAAAACGCGGCTGGCGCTGGAGGCCGGGCATGCCCTTGGCCCGCGCTTCCAAGACGGCGCGCGCCTGCTGCGGCTCGCCTCGGTCACCGATCCTGCGCTGGTGCCGGTGACGCTCGCCCGCGCGCTCGATGTACGGGGCTCGATCGACGGTGGCTTCGATTGGGCCAGGGCGGATGAGCGTCGCTGCCTGCTCGTGATCGATAACTTTGAGCAAGTCCTCGAAGCGGCGCCAACGCTGGTCGACGTCCTCTCCGCCTGTCCTCACGTCACGATGCTCGTCACCAGCCGCGTGCCGCTCAATGTGTCGGGCGAACACGAGCACCAGGTTTCCCAACTCTCGACGCCACCGGACGATGGTCTGGACGATCCGGCGAGGCTGGGCCAGTGGGACGCCGTGCGCCTCTTCGTCGAACGCGCGGCCGCCGTCAGGGCAGATTTTCGTCTGACCACCGGCAACGCCGCGGCGGTGGCCCGGATCGCTCGCCAGCTCGACGGTCTCCCCCTGGCGATCGAACTGGCCGCCGCCCAGTCCAGACACCTGTCGCCCGACGCGATCGCCGAGCGGCTCACCGAGTCGAACGATGTGCTGACCGGCGGCCCGCTCGACCGGTCGCCTCACCAGCGAGGGATCCGTGACACGATCGGCTGGAGCGTCGATCTGCTCGAACGCGACGAACGGGCCCTGTTCCGCCGATTGTCGATCTTCGCCGGCGGTTTCCTGCCCCAGGCCGCCGCCTTCGTGTGCGGACCTGGCGACGATTCCCCTATGATCCAGCCTCCCACGGCGCTCCCGCGCGGGGTGGAACCGATCCTCGACGCCTGCATTTCCCTGGCGGATAAAAACCTGATCGTCGATGTCGGGGAGTTTGCGTACCAGCCTCGGTTCTCCATGCTGTTGACGATCCGGTCTTTCGCCAGGGAAGAGCTGCGGCGGCGAGGGGAACTGGAATTGCGCGAAGAGCGGCACGCCGCGTGGTACGCGGCCTTCGCCAGGGCCGCCGCCGAGGCGATCAGGGGGCCATCCCAAACGATCTGGCTGGACTGGCTCGAAATCGAGCACGCCAACCTGCGCATCGCGCTGGACTGGTTTCGCGAGCATGGAAACGAG
>JACCYX010000548.1 GCA_013696265.1 Chloroflexia bacterium | reverse complement strand
TTCGACACCAGCCAAGTTCAAGGTCCCCTTCAGGTATGGAACGTTTGGGACAGTACACGCGTGTCCGGCGCGCACTATGGTAGCGCAACGAAATGGGCTGGTTTCGTCTGGACCGGCTCCCCTGTGTCATGCCCTTTCGAAAATCCCGGTTGGGCAAGGCATGATTCATGACGCTGCTTGAGCATTTGAAACTCCTGCGATCATCTGAGGGCCAAGAGGTGCTCACGGCGCTGCGTGACCTGGCGCCGACGGCCGCAATTGAAATCGCTATCGCGACCCGGCTGCGGAAGTCGTTCCCCTCCGAGCTGGTGACGGCGGCGATGTCGATGCACGACCTGCGGGTCAGGGCCCGCGCCAAGTTCGCGCGGGCCGACGAGATGTGGTTCACGCGAGACGGCCTCGAACAGGCCACCTCGGAATCGATCGCGGCCCACCGGGCGAGCCGGTTTGCCGGCCTCTCCAAAGTGGCCGACCTCTGCTGCGGCATCGGCGGCGACCTGCTCGCGCTGGCCGGCCAGGCATCCCAGGCGCAACTCCTGGCCGTCGACCGCGATCCGCTCCACCTGGCAATCGCCGCGCTCAACGCGGACATGCTTGGTGTCAGGGGCCGCATTACCTTCGTCGAGGCGGATGTGCGGGATGCCGACATCCACGGCCTTCCAGGAATCTTCATCGATCCGGCCCGCCGCTCGGATCGCGGCCGAATGTCGCTCGGGCAGAGCGAACCGCCGCTCGAGTGGTGCCTAGAACTGGATCAACCCGGCCGCGTGGTTGGGATCAAGTGCGCGCCGGGTCTCGATCACCTGCGCGTGCCCGACGGCTGGGAGTTCGAGGCGATCGCCCTCGGCACCGATCTGAAGGAAGCGGTGCTCTGGTCACCCGCCGCCGCCCGCGCCAGCGCATCGGCGACCGTGATCGAGGGCGATGCCATTCACCGCCTCCAGCCATGCCCCGGTGATCCCGTGACCGTCCGCGCTCCCGTGGCGGGCGAAACGCTGCTCGACCCCAATCCCGCCGTCACGCGGGCCGGGCTCGTCGAGGACCTGGCCCGGACGATCGGCGCCGGGAAGATCGACGACCAGATCGGGTTCCTCGTTGCTTCCTCGCCGGTCGTCACGCCCTTTGGCCGTTCGCTCCGGATCGTCGACTCGCTTCCCTGGAACGAAAAACACCTCCGCACGCGCCTGCGTGACCTCGATGCCGGCGCGATCGACATCCGGCGCCGCGGCCTGGCCGGCGATGTCGACGCCATCACCAGGCGCCTGCGAGGCAAAGGCGGGCAACCCTTCACGATCGCCATGACGAGGGTAGCGAACCAGCCGTGGGCCCTGATCTGCAGGCCGGCCTGACCTGGTCACCAACCGGCCGGATGGGCGGGTCCGGTGCTACCATTGGGGAACGCGATGCCCGTTTCGTCCGTTTGTCTAGGTGAGCGATTCGACGCCGGGGATTATCATGGAATCATGAACGGACCGGTTCGCATGTCGATATCCCAGGTTGCGGGTGAATGCCTCGCCAGGAATCGACCAGCGGTCCGCGGGTAGCAGGGTTCGGTGCGTGTTCGACCGCGCTGCCCTTCGTACGAAAAGGCCACAACCGCATGGAAATCCCAAAGATCGAAAACCTCGTCCCAATGGTGGTCGAGAGCACCAACCGCGGCGAGCGGGCATTCGACATTTACTCCCGCTTGCTCAAGGACCGCATTATCTTCCTTGGCACCCCGATCGACAGCCAGATCGCCAACCTGCTGGTGGCGCAACTCCTCTTCCTCGACCACGACGACTCGGAAGCCGACATCAGCATCTACATCAACTCGCCGGGCGGCGAAGTCTATGGCGGCCTGGCGATGTACGACACGATCCGGATGATCCGGCCCGATGTCCGAACCTATTGCGTGGGGATGGCAATGAGTATGGCGGCCGTCCTGCTCGCCGCCGGCACCCCGGGCAAGCGCTACGCCCTGCCCAACTCCCGGGTCATGATCCACCAGGGCTCGGCCGGGTTCCGGGGCAACGTCCCGGACATCGAAATCGCCGCCCGTGAAACCCTGACCCTGACCACCACCCTCACCGAAATCCTCGCCGACCACACTGGCCAGCCCTTCGACAAGGTCAAGGCCGACACCCAGCGTGACTACTACATGACCGGGGTCGAGGCCAAGGCGTACGGAGTCGTGGACGAAGTGCTGACCCCGGCCGCGGTCGCCGCCGCACCGTCGATGATCGCCAACGGGGCGTCCGACAACTAGCCGCGATTCCGGCGGCACAGTCCAGACCCGGTCGGCCGCGCATCGCGCCGAGGCGTGACCGGGTCTTCGCGAGAACCTTCGCCAACAACACGGGTGGGTTCCCATTCACATAGAATGACGAGGTGGCCGGGTGCATTATCGGTGCTCATTCTGCAACAAAGGTCAAGAGGAAGTCAGGCGACTCATCGCGGGACCCAACCAGGTGTATATCTGCGATGAATGCGTCCAGCTCTGCCGCGAGATCATTGAGGAAGAAGAGCCCACCGCACCCCGGGTCGATATCGGGATCTCCCGGATCCCGACGCCGAAGGAACTCTACGAGCAACTGAACCAGTACGTGATCGGCCAGGACAACGCCAAGAAGATCCTCTCGGTCGCGGTCTACAACCACTACAAGCGAATCCAGGCCGGCTTCGCGTCCGACGAGGACGTGGAGTTGCAAAAGAGCAACATCCTCCTTGTCGGACCCACCGGCTGCGGCAAGACCCTCCTCGCCCAGACCCTGGCCAAATTGCTCGACGTGCCCTTCTCGATCGCCGACGCCACGGCCCTGACCGAGGCCGGCTATGTCGGGGAGGATGTCGAGAACATCCTGCTTCGCCTCATCCAATCAGCGGGGGATGTCGCCCGCGCCCAGCACGGCATCATCTACATCGACGAAATCGACAAGATTGCCCGCAAATCGGACAACCCGAGCATCACCCGCGACGTCTCGGGCGAGGGCGTGCAGCAGGCGCTGTTGAAGATCATCGAGGGCACGGTGGCCAACGTGCCGCCCCAGAGCGGCCGCAAGCACCCGCACCAGGAATACATCCAGATCGACACCCGAAATATCCTCTTCATCTGCGGCGGCGCCTTCGAGGGCCTCGAAGAGATCGTCGCCAAGCGGGTCGGCAAGCAGAGTTCGATGGGCTTCGGGGCCGAGGCCGCCGAGAAGGTCGACAACCCGCTCCGCCAACTCTCGCACGACGATCTGCTCAAGTACGGCCTGATACCGGAGTTCGTGGGCCGGTTGCCGATCTCGGTCGCGCTCGACCACCTCACCCGCCCCGACCTGATGCGCATCCTCACCGAACCCCGGAACGCCGTGGTCAAGCAGTACCAGAAGTTCTTCAACCTCGACCAGGTCGAGCTGGTCTTCACCGACGACGCGCTGGAGGCGACCGCCCGCAACGCCGAGGAGCGCAAGACCGGCGCCCGCGGCCTGCGGACGACGATCGAGCAGGTGCTGCTCGAAGTGATGTACGAGATCCCGTCGCTCGAAAACGTCCGCAAGTGCGTGGTCGACGCCAACGTCATCAACAATCGCACACGGCCGCTGCTGCTGACGGTCAACGACCACCCGATCGAGTACGCCAAGACGGCGTAACCATCATCGAAAGAAGCGAGCCCCGTTGGCATTATTCCAACGAGGCTCGTTTCTTTGCCTGAAACCGAAGGCTTGTGCTACCTGTTCGCGGCCACCGGGTGAATGGCTGATTCCATCGCCTCATACCGCGATCGCGACTCCGTCATTAGCACGATCGAGTTTTGCTCCATGGCGTCGAGATCGGCTTGCACAACCTCCGTGGCGCCATCTGGAGCGACCATTAGAAAATCGTCATCGAAGGCGGGATTGACTCCGACATCATCCGTGACAACGATCGTTTGAAGCTCACTGGCAAGCCGGCGCGCAATATCGAGCAACATCCCTTTCCGCTCCGCAATGGAGACGGCATCGGAGTCGCTGATTGTGACGCTCATTTGGAATCGAAAATCGCCGCCGATGTCGGAAGTCTGGACGATAACCATTGCCGATCGATCCATAACCTGCCCAACCGGCCACACGCCGACATCGCTCGGTTCCATCGTGAAAGCAGCCGCGAATGCATGACGAATTGATGGATCGGGCACAACGTGAGCGGTCAGGAAATCAGCGAAATACATTTTATGTCGTGCCCTTCCAGAGTTCGTAGAGGGCGAGCGCCTCACGTATCACATCGTCAGTATACTTTGGATCGTGTACGGTCTCTCGATGAAAAGCAGCCGTTCGTCCGCCGTGGCGAATGAGCAGGCGCAGGGCCAGGAAAGCAGGACGGCTGACCTGGATTACATTCTCCCCGGATTCCGGATAGGTCGCTCCATCTGGTTTGACAACGTACACCCGCCCGTTGATCCGGTAGCGGCTGTCCCCTACCTTGATTCCATAGCCCTGATTGATTTGTTCGACCTCGTAGGCTACATCGACACCGGGCAATGCCATGCTGTTCACCGGTTTGGCCCAACTTGATGGCGTCACCTTGTCGAGTTGGTGCCTGGAGAGGGCAGACGCCCGAATGGGAATGGGAGGCACACCCCCGGTTGGAGGCGCGGGTCGCTCCCTACTGTCACCCTCCAAGTCATTCCCTTTCATCGTCGCGGCAATTGGGCGGCGACCCTACGGATGCTAGGCGAAGAGGCGCTCGTAGGCGGCAACGGTAACGCCGAGGTCGAAGAGGCGCTCGATTTCCTCGCGGGTTTTCAGGTAGGCGCCGGGGTTAGACAAAACCTTCTCGATGCCGTCGGCGAGCGAGGCTGCATCGGCCATCGCCACGATCTCCCCCATCCCGGTCACCGTCACCGGCTGGCGCACCCCCGGCAGGTTGGTGGCCACCACTGGCGTGCCGCAGAGCATCGCCTCGACCTGGACGAGCCCAAATGACTCGGTCGAGTTGACGCTGGTCATGAGCAGGGCGTCGAGCGCGGCGTAGAAGGCCGGCAACTCGTCCGGTCCCAAAGTGCCGAGGAACTCCCAGCGATCGCCGAGCGCCGCGATCGCGGGTTCTAGCCGCGCCCGGTAGCCCTCCTCGCCGATCACGTCCCGGTACGGACCGGCGAAGAGCACCTTCACGTTCGGGAACCGCTCGATTAGCCGCGGCATGGCGTTGACCAGGTGCTCGATGCCCTTTTCGGCGGCGAACCGGGAGGCGAACCCAAGCACCGTGCGGCCCTCCAACTCGTGCGCCACCCGGAACCGGGCCACATCGGAGTCGGCTGGAGCCGGCATGACGACCGGCGGCGGTATGATCATGATCTTCCGATTGAACCGCCGCAACAGGCGGGA
>JACCYX010000544.1 GCA_013696265.1 Chloroflexia bacterium | reverse complement strand
CAATGCGGGAGGCCACGCAGGGCCTCCCCTACAATTTGCCCTTCACCTCCGCCTGATAGTCGGCCTCGGAGCCGATCCAGACCGAGCCGTCGGTGTAGTGCTCTTTCTTCCAGACCGGCACGATTTGCTTGATCCGCTCGATGGCGTGCGAGGCCGCCGCGAACGCTTCGGCCCGGTGCGGCGAGGCGCAGGCGATGACCACGCTGGCGACGCCCGGCACGAGGTAGCCGATGCGGTGGTGGATCGCGGTCCGCACGCTGGGCCAGCGCTCGACGATCTCGATACCGATGTTGCCGAGTTGCCGTTCGGCGGCGGACCCGTACGCCTCATAGTCGAGGGCGATCACGTCCCGGTCCCGCGCGTTATTCCGCACCGTGCCGGTGAAGGTCACGATCGCCCCGGCATCGTCGGCCGCGACCAGCGATTCGACCGCGCGCGGGTCGAGTTCGTCCGCCGTGACGACGAACAGCTTCGGCAGGCGGAGTTCGCCGCCGCTGACGGGCGGGATGAATGCCAGCTCGTCGCCGTCGCTCAGGACGTGGTCGCCGCGCACGTATTCCTCGTTGACCATCAGCATCATCGACCGCTGCAGACCGGCAAGCCTTGGTTGCGAGGCCGTAACCTGGGCGTAGACGGCGCTGGCCGACGTGCCAACCGGCACGTCGAGCGACTCCTCGCTCCGGCCCAGGTGCTCGCGCAACATGGCGAAATAGCGAACCGTGATGGTTATGGTGGGCTGGATGGTCAACGGATGCGTCTTTTCATGAGTCCGGGTACGGGTAGGGGCGGTACCGCCATCGACCGTGAATGATGGCTCACCCACGCGGATCCGGTCGATGGTGTGTCCGCCCGGTGGGTCGCGACGGGCGGAATGCGATTCGCCGCCAGACGGGCGGACACCCTGGGCGTCGTCGCGTGACGCTCACAAGCGATCGTATCCAGCGGGGCCGGTCCGCCCCTACGATTTTCCGCAATGTGCATCACCCGTTACCGAGTGTTGCCATAACAACCCACCCGGATTGGCCGGGTCAGGTCGTGAGGTTGTGGCGGAGGGCGGCGCGCAAGCCCATCGCGATCTCCTTGTGGTGCTTGCGCAAGGCGTGGAACAGCTCGGCGATTTCCTGCTCGCCCGCCTGCTCGGCGTCTTCCGTGTAGCGCTCCAGCACATCCTCGCTCTGGAGCAATGTCGCCAGGGTCGTGATCACGTTGTACTCGACATCGCTCACGCCAAAGTCGTGTTGGTCGTTCTCGGTCATGGGTTCCTCACGTACTGGCGTCCGGGCCGGGCTGCCGCTCGCGGCGCTGGAGATCGGGCAAACGAAGTCGTGCGTGTTTGCATAAGCGTATCGCACCCGCGCCCGGTCGTCAGGAACCGCCTGCACCTACAGGTATCGCTCGAACCAGGCGAGGGTCCGTTCCAGGCGCTCGACCCGATGCTTCGGTTTGCCGTTACGGCTCAGGCCGTGGCTTTCGTCCGGGAAGCGCACGAATTCGACGGTCCGGCCGAGCCGCTTGAGGGCGATGAAGAGTTGTTCGGCCTGTTCCATCGGGCACCGGTAGTCGTTCTCGCTGTGGATGATGAGAACCGGCGCCGTGATGTTCGCCACATGCTTGAGCGGCGACATGTCCCAGTACCGCTGCTGCTCGTCCCACGGCGCGCCGAGTTCCGGGTCGAGCGAGACCAGGGAGATGTCGTCGGTCCCGTACATTGACGTCATGTTTGAGATCGACCGATCGGTCACGCCCACCTTGAACCGGTCGGTCGTGCCGAGCAGCCAGTTGGTGATGTAGCCGCCGTAGGAGCCGCCGGTGAGGCCGACCCGCGACCTGTCGATGCCGCCCATCCCGACAACATGCTCGATGGCGGCGAGGAAATCGGGCGCGTCGGCAACGCCCCAGGCGGCGGTGACTTCCTGGGCGAACGACTCGTCGTAGCCGAGGCTGCCGCGCGGATTGATGTAGACCAGCGCGTAGCCACGCGCCGCGTACATCTGGAGTTCGTGGGAGAAGGCGGGGCTGAATTGCGCGTGCGGTCCACCGTGGACATTGAGCACGAGCGGAACATCCGGTCCCTGAGCCG
>JACCYX010000370.1 GCA_013696265.1 Chloroflexia bacterium | reverse complement strand
CTGGTCGGCCCACTTGCCGGTTTGTGGAATGGACGGGCCGACCGTCGGCGGCTATCCGCCGCCACGAGTCGCAAGCCACCACGCTACGACCGCAGTAATGGCCGACGAAGCGATGGCCGCAAGCACGGTCGCCCACACCATTGCCTTGTCAGTGTGGGATTTTGGCAGGTCGCGGCGATAGTACCAGACCAGGTTGCCGATTCGTTGGGGTGCCATCTTTAACAGCCAGTACGAGACCGGAAGGCCGATGATGCAAGGCCCCAAAAAGACCAGCCATGCGGTCCAGTCGGTTCCTGACCCATCGTTCCATCCAAACGGTATGGACAGAATCAACACCACGATTGGGATTGCGAAAAAGATCGCACCGATCATAATGAACATCGCCGCAATGGAGGCAACTGAGCTGACTACGCTTCCCCCGCGTGCGTACCAGTAGCGTTTTCCATCCGCCATGCTTGAAAGCTCGGAAAAGATCGCATCAGACTCGGGGGTCATCTCACCGGTTGAGATGGTGATGCCATCCCGTCGCTCCGAGCGAAACAAGACATCAGGGTTGTTGCCCCGTATCTCGATCCACGGGAACGATTCCTCGCGAACCTCTCCCCATGCCTCGCGGGGCATCGAGTCATACACGGCGGTCGCAATGTGGACCGACTCGCAGACGGATTCCAGCTTGCCCACGACAAAAGCAACGTCATCGAGGTACAGGTTTTGCGTGTCGCGGATTCGCTGACGTCGGCCTTTTGCTGTCTCTACGGCGCGGATCGTGACCGGGCGTCGGGAAAGTCCTGATTCCGTCGACATCGTGTAGACACTCCCGCAGCCTGGCCCGGTGAAATCAGGCATGAACGACGTGTTCCACGTGTGGGGAAACGGGGTAATTGTCTGCGGCGGTGCAGCGCTGGTGCAGCGCGGCGCGACCGACGGGGGATGCAGTGGGGCCGTGATCCCAAAAACCCTACGAATTCAACTGTTTTTGGTACGCCCGGCAGGACTCGAACCTGCGACCTCTTACTCCGGAGGCAAGCGCTCTATCCGCTGAGCTACGGGCGCGTACTGGCGTGGTTATTCCCTGGCCACTCGACACAAGGATGGCTGACCGTTTGCCACCTTGCGGTGCAGATTGTAGCACTTGCCGCTTCAATCTGCCGTTTCCTGATTGTCGCGGCCGGCCATGAGGTCGTTCCGGAGATTCGAGTTCCAGTGGACCGATGCGCCACCGGCACGGCGGCCCGCTGGAATCATCAATGCATCGATGTGTGGCGTCATCCAGAGCGACGGGCGCCGCTCACGGCTCAGGACCAGCGCCGTTGCGACACGATCGAGGCGCTGTCCACCGCGCCTTCTCATTCATCCAGACCAGGGCAAGCGCACGGAGACTCACTCGGCGAGGCGAAATGGCGGATACGTGTCGGTCACGAGGGTCAGGGCGTAGCCGATGACGCGATTGTTCCAGCGAAAGACGCCTTCCACAAAACCGAACAACCCTCGGGGGTAACGGCCGGTGAACAGGATCGCGAACCATGCCAGGACCACGGCAACCACCGCCGCTACGTTCAGCGCAACCAGGATGATCACATGGGGGATGGCCAGGATCCATTTCACCATTGGCAGCCAGCGATTCAGGTCGCGGGTTGCGTCCGGGTAGGCATAGTCCAGATGCACCGACTGCTGGTCGTCAGTGGACGGGTACCGGTCGTCCATCAGGGCCAGGTAGGCGCCGACGCGACTTGAGAAGCGCTGCCATTCCAGATTCCAGTCGAACCACCACCGGGGGTACTTCTGTCGAAAAACGATCATCAGGAGGGGAGCGCCGAACAGCACGCCGGCCACCCCCGCGCCGCCGCTCATCGCGCCGTTGTCGGACGACCAGTCCCAGGCGCCGGCCGAGACGGCGCCGAGCACGGCCAGGATCGGAAGCGCCACGATGATGCGGAAGAAGGTGGTAAGGCGGTCGAGCGGCCGGTTCGGGTAGTCGACCGAGAAGCGAACCGGGTGGTGAGGGGTGTCCATTGTCTTTCCTTTGCATGGTTGGGCGTGACGAGGCGGGCGCCCGGCGCCCGCCTCCGATGAAGAATCACGATCTAAAATCCGCTCGAGGTGGGGCCGAACTCCTCAGACATCGCGCCGGTTGAGGACGAAGGCCGCGGTTGCGAGCAATCCGACCACCCAGACCGCTATCACGATGATGGCGGGGGTTTGGCTCAGGTACTCCGCGCTGCCGGCCCTGGTGATGCCGGACAGGCTATTGGCGGCGATGTCCGGGAGATAGCTCACCACGTTCTCTTTCGCCCAGGCCGGCAGCACTGGGCCAAGCATCCAGGGGAGCCACAGGAAGCCGAGTGAGACCGTGATGGCGCTGGCGGTGCCGCGGAGCAGCCAGGCGATTGCGAACGGGATCAGCGCGTAGTTCAGCATCTGCGTGAGAATGATTTTGATCAGGATACGGTGCGTCTCGCTGTCGGTGATACTGGCCGTTTCGAGACCGTAGTGCCCGAAGATCGGCTGGCTGACCAAGAACATACCGGGGATGCTGATCGCGGTGATCGCCAGCCCGAGCAGTGCCACGACCGTGGTCTTGGCGGCGAACACGTGCAGGCGCTTCGGGCTGCCGATGAAGGTGGTGCGAATCATGCGGCTGCTGTACTCCGAGGTGACCGCGGTCACGCCGAGCACAAGCAGGAGGATGCTGCCGAACAGTGAGCCGCTGATGGTGGTGAGGACCGGGTCGAACTGTGCCCGGACCGTGTCGTTCCAGTTGTCGTGCGTGAGTCCCGAGGTGAGCGCGATCACCGCCGAGAATCCGATTGACAGCCCGATCGCGAGCGCCACCAGGATCCAGGTCGAGCGGAGGGAG
>JACCYX010000506.1 GCA_013696265.1 Chloroflexia bacterium | reverse complement strand
CGGGCCGATGTGCCCAGCGGGTCGGGATTTCTCGACTGCACTCGACATGACGTTGGGCGGCGCTCGATGTGTCGTAGAGTGAGACAAGGCGGGGGTATGGGGACGGGCCAGTCGTCGCTCGCCGCCGGGCCACCGGTGGCCAGGAAAGGGTTCCATGAACGACGACGACATCGTGCATCGGATGCCAACCCGGACTACGTCGCGGCCCCTGAATCGCCGGACCTTCATCCTTGGTGGATCGGCGGCGGTGGCCGGCCTGGCTGCGCGCCGGACGCCATCGGCGCCCATCACCAGTCCGGTGTTTGGCCAGACGCCCTTCACCCTCGGTGTCGCGTCGGGCGATCCGCTGCCCGATGGGGTTGTGCTCTGGACGCGCCTCGCGCCCTACCCGTTCGAGGTCCAGGGCGGGATGGCCCCGGACGCGGTCGAGGTGCGGTGGCAGGTGGCGACCGACGACCGGATGACGCGGATCGCGCGGCAGGGTACCGCCGTGGCCGAGGCTGACTGGGCGCACTCGGTGCACGTCGAAGTCCAGGGGCTGGAACCGGACCGCCCGTACTGGTACCGGCTTACCGCCGGGAGCGAGGAGAGCCCGGTCGGCAGGACGAAGACGGCTCCGGCGCCGGGCACGATGCCGGACCGCTTCACGTTCGCGTTCGCCTCGTGCCAGCGGTGGGATCACGGACTCTACACCGCCTACCGTGACCTGGCGCGGCGGGATGTCGATCTCGTCGTGCACCTGGGCGACTACATCTACGAATCGGGCATTCACCCGGGCACCCAGCTTCGCCCCGGCGATTATCCTGGGCATATCCTCACCAGGTGCTCGACGCTTGCGGATTACCGGAATCGCTACGCGCTTTACAAACTCGATCCCCACCTTCAGGAGGCGCACCGCCTCGCGCGGTGGCTGGTGACCTGGGACGACCACGAGGTCGAGAACAACTCCTACGGCGAGATGCCGCGCGATGTCCCGGTGGACCACCTCTTGCTGGAGTTGCGAACCGCCGCCTACCAGGCCTGGTACGAGCACCAGCCGGTGCGGAAGGCGGCACGCCCGGTGGGGCCCGACTTGCGGCTCTACCGCCACCGCGCGTTCGGAGACCTGGTCGAATTCAACGTGCTCGATACCCGGCAATACCGGTCGCCGCAAGGCACCTCATGCAATGCCGGGCAGCGGTCCGACGGGGATGGCTTTTGCCCGGCGTCGCTCGATCCAGACCGGACCCTGCTCGGCGACCGGCAGAAATCGTGGCTGGCCGATCGTCTCGACAGGGCTAGCGCCCGCTGGAATGTGCTGGCGCAGCAGGTTCCGTTTGCCCGGATCGACCACGAGGCGGATCCCGTCCGGCGAAGTTTCGGGGGCAAGCAGATGGACGCGTGGGACGGGTACGCGTTCGAACGCGAGCAGGTATCGGCGGCCGTGGCCAGCGCCGCCCGGGCCAGGACCTTCGCGCCGATCGTGATTACCGGCGATGTCCACGCCAACCATGTCTGGGATCTCAAGACCGATTGGGACGACGAAACAGGCGCCAGCGTCTATGGTACGGAATTCGTCGGCACTTCCATCTCATCGGCCGGCGACGAGGCGCGTGCCGATGGGGGTGGCTACACCACCGAGTGCGGCAACCGGAACGGCAATAGCCACAATCATCTCTACGACAATCATCGCGGATACGTGCTCTGCCACCTCACCGCCGATCGCTGGGAACCGGTCTACCGGGTCATGCCGAACGTGGTCGACGAGCACGCCGAAGCCTCCACGCTGGCCTCGTTCGTGGTCGAACATGGCAATCCGGGGGCCCAGGTGGTGACCGGTTGCGAAGTGCCGGCGCCAGACGGAGGGTGACCGCCAGGACGGATCATGGTGAACGGGCCGTCTGGTTGCGTTATATTAACGATTCTTAATATTCAGTACACTGGTGCCCGGTGTGCTGAACTCCGGGCACTCCCGGTGAATCGCAAGGATTTCCCCAATGCCGGATTTCACCATGGACTGGGCCTGGGCAATGGATTCGGATTGGGGCCAGTTGCCGCTGTGGGACCTGACCCTCCGGCTGGGGATGGCGACGATCCTGGGCAGCCTGGTCGGGCTGGAGCGCGAGCGCCTCGACCGGGCGGCCGGGTTGCGCACCCACGCGCTCGTCAGTGTGGCGTCGGCGTTGATGATGATCGTTTCGACCTACGGGTTTCCGCTGCCACCGGACGGTGTGGAAGGTGTCTTCGATCCGGGCCGGATCGCGGCCCAGGTGGTGAGCGGCATCGGCTTCCTCGGCGCCGGGGTCATCATCTTCCGGGACAATACGGTGCGCGGCCTGACGACGGCCGCCACGCTCTGGGCGGTGGCCGGGGTCGGGCTGGCCGCCGGTGGCGGCCTCTACGTGGTGGCGGTGATCGCCACCGCGTTCATGCTCCTGATCCAGGCGGGTCTCAAGCCGCTGGAGCGCCGGTTCTTCAAGAAGCACACGCGGATGCACCGGGTGGTGCTGGAGATCGAGCGCGGCGCCGATGTACTGGAGGGCATCCAGTTCGCGACCAACGACACCCCGGTGCGCTTGCGCTCGATGGAGTTCGACCACGATGCCAGGGGCGGCCTCGACACGATCGAACTGTCCCTGATGGCGGAACGCCAGCGGGATATTCTCGACCTTGTCGCCCGGCTGCGGAAGATCGCCGCGGTGCGGCACATCACCTACAAGCGAGGGGCCTCGATCGTGCGCAAGCGTGAGCGTCTCGTCACCCGGCCCGTCGAGGAGGACGATGACGACGACGAAAACGGCGGTCGTTGAGGAGGAAACCGGGCTGGTTGGCCGGCAAAGCGGATCCGGGTGCTGGCGGTTTGAAGCGGGAGCACACAAGGTGCTCCCCTACGAATTGATTCGCCCGTGATATCGGCGGCATCTCCCCGATGCCGCCGATATCGGTGTTGCGGCTTACCAGATCACGACCCGGTCTTCCGGTTCAAGGTACTCGGGGTCGCCCGGCCCGATGTCGAACGCCTCGTAGAACTCGTCCATGTGGCGGGAGGGTTCGACGGCACGCACCGTGCCTGGGGCATGGACATCCGCCGCCACGAGGAACTCATAGAACTCCGGCGTCGCTTCCTCGCGCCAACTGACCGCGTAGGCGATGAAGAACCGTTGCTGTTGGGTCAGGAACCATGGGGTTTCCTCCTGCCCCTCCGCGTCAAGCGCGATCAGCATCGCGTCGTAGGCGATTTGCAAGCCGCCCATGTCGGCGACATTCTCCCCGACGGTGAGCTCGCCGTCGACCATCAGTCCCGGTTGCACTTCGATTGTCGAATATTGGGCTATCACCTGGTCGTTGAGCTCCGAGAACGCCGTGAAGTCCTCCTCGGTCCACCAATCGACGAGGTTTCCCTCGCCGTCGAACTGCGATCCACTGAGATCGAAGCCATGGGTGATCTCGTGCCCGATGACCGCCCCGATTGACCCGTAGTTTGACGCGAGGTCGGCGTCCGGGTCGAAGAACGGCGGCTGCAGGATCGCGGCCGGGAACTGGATCATGTTGAGGGAGGGATCGTAGCCGGCGTTGACCTCGAACGGGGCCAGGAACCAGTCCGTGCGATCGA
>JACCYX010000504.1 GCA_013696265.1 Chloroflexia bacterium | reverse complement strand
GATCTACACCGATCCCACCGAATTGCACAAGGTCTCCGAATCGCTCACCGCCACCGGCTACGAAGTCGAGAATGCCGAACTCGTCATGAAGCCACAGACGATGCTGCAGCCGGAACCCGACCAGGCGGTCAAGGCGATCCGGCTGCTCGAAAAACTCGAGGACCTGGACGACGTCCAGTCCGTCTATTCCAACCTCGACATCTCCGACGACGTGCTCGCCCAGGTCAGTTAGAGTAGATTGCATGTTTGGTAGCAAGCGCGGAGCCAAGTACGGTTGCTGCACTCCCTCCGCCCTCTCAGCGGCGGGCGGAGTGATCCCTCGCAAGCTCGGGACCGCAGCCGTACAAGGATCTCGACGGTGACTGACCACGGCCTGGTGACGCTGGGGATCGACCCCGGTACGGCGATCCTCGGCTTCGGGGTGATCCGGGGCGATACCGATCCCCAGCTGATCGATGTCGGCGTGATCGAGACCGACGCGAAATCCCCGATGCCGGACCGGCTCGTCATCCTCCACGCCGAAACCGCCCGCCTCATCGAGCGTTACCAGCCGGACGTGATGGCGATCGAACAACTCTTCTTCGCCCGCAACGTGACCACGGCGATCGCGGTCGGGCAGGCGCGCGGGGTGGTGCTGCTGGCCGCCGCCCAGGCTGGGGTCGCCGTCGCCGAGTACAGCCCATCCGAGGTCAAGTTCGCCGTCGTCGGCTACGGCAAGGCGGACAAGCGCCAGATGCAGGAAATGGTCAAGCTCATCCTCAACCTGCCCGAAGTCCCGCACCCTGACGATGCCGCCGACGCGCTCGCGATCGCCCTCTGCCACGCCCAGACCGCCCCCTTCCAGGCTCGGGTTGCCCAGCGCGGCGACGATCCGTGGACCTGACCGATGGCGCCCAGGGCACGCCTCGACCAGCACCTTGTCCAGATCGGGTTGGCGGAGACGCGCTCTCGCGCCAGGGCCCTGGTCCTGGCGGGGGATGTACTGGTGGACGGCCAGCGTGAAACGCGGGCTGGCTACGCGGTGCAGCCAGGCAACGACGTGACCCTGCGCCGGAAGCCGCGCTTCGTCAGCCGGGGAGGTGAGAAACTGGATCACGCCCTCGACGCGTTCGGGATCGAGGTCGCCGGTCTCGTGGTCGCCGATCTCGGCGCCAGCACCGGCGGGTTCAGCGATTGCCTCCTCCAACGTGGTGTCGCGCGGGTCTTCGCCGTCGATGTCGGGCACGGGCAACTTGACCTGCGGGTCCGCGACGACGAGCGGGTGGTCGTGATGGAAAAGACCAACGCCCGGTACATCGAATCGTTGCCGGAACCGGTCGACCTCGTCGTAATCGATGTCTCATTCATCTCGCTTTCCTTGATGTTCCCAGTCGTGACGCGGATCCTGAAGCCGGCCGGCCTCTGCGTGCCGCTCATCAAGCCGCAATTCGAAGCCGGGCGGTATGAAATCGGCAAGGGTGGGGTCGTGCGCGAGCCCCGGATCCACCGGACCGTGCTGGAGCGAACGACGCGTTTGGCGGAGGACAACGGGCTCGGCGTGCTAGGGCTGGTGGCCTCGCCGCTCCAGGGACCGGCCGGCAACATCGAGTTCCTGGCGCATTTGCAATTAGGAACCAGGAGCGGGGACGTGCCCGCGTTCGTCGACGCGGCGATGTCCGAGGCCGCCGCCATTGGAGGGTCCGAATGACACGCGATCCGTTTGCCGACATCCGCCGCGCCCTCGCTGACGGTGAATCGACGGCGAAGGATGAAGTCGCGAGCGCCGGAGAATCAACCCCTTCGCTTCGCCTCGATTCGGGCCGGTCCCTCCGCACGGGCATCCCGGAAGTCGTGCTGGCCGAACGCAAGACGGTCGAGGACGTGGCGGCATCGCTCCTGCGTCTCGCCAGCATCCAGGGCCGCGCCCTCGCCAGCCGCCTCCGGCCCGACCAGGCAACCGCCCTGGCAGACATGATCGGGGACGGCTACGTCGTCGAGATCGACGCCATCGCCCGCACCGCCATCGTCTCCACCGAGGGGAGCGATCGTCCCGTGACCGGAGGCAGGGTCGCGATCATCGCCGCGGGAGCCTCGGACCGTCCAGTCGCCCGCGAAGCCGAAATCATGGCCGCGGAAATGGGCTGCGAGGTGATTTCGGTCGCCGATGTGGGAGTCGCCGGGCTCCACCGGCTCATTCGCCCGCTGGAAGCGGTCGTCGCCTTCGAGCCGGACACCCTGATCGTCGCGGCGGGGATGGACGGCGCGCTGCCGTCGGTGATTGCCGGCCTGGTCCCGATTCCGGTGATCGGTCTCCCGGTCAGCGTCGGCTACGGCTACGGCGGCGACGGCACCGGGGCCCTGATGAGCATGCTCCAGTCGTGCGCGCCCGGCCTGGCCGTCGTCAACATCGACAACAGCATCGGCGCCGGCTCGATGGCCGCTCTCATCGCCAACCGTGCCGCCGCCCACCGGCAGAACCGGATTTCGTAGGGGCGGTACCGCCATCGACCGCGAATGGCTTCTGGACGGCGCGGATCTTGTCAATGGTGTGTCCGCCCGCATCGCTCCGCTGCCGCAACCGTACATGACACTCCAAACCGAGCCCCACGCAAAACGCTACGTCGTACCCAAAAGGCGACACCTGCCTGTTCGCGCATCCAGAGACATGGTAGGCTCAATCACCAGCGACACAATCGACATCCGAGGTGAACGGTTCCAGCACATGAACGCCCACGAGCGACTTCGCAAGGTGATCGATGAGCAGGAAGCCCGCCTCTTCGCCAGCGTTCCATCCAACGGCCAGGTAGCTATCCTTGCCCAGCTCCGCACCTGGGATCGACATCCACACCCTCCTAAAGTCGACCCGCCGCCCGACTCCGTCACCGGGCATCGCCGCGCCGGCCTGGGTGGCAGCAAGGCGCTTCAGCTTTGCCTCGAATCCATCGACGATCACGCAATGGCTCGTCAGGAGGGATCGGGAGAAGCGCTGGACGGCTGGGCGGAGCGCTTTCTTGAGGAGTGCGGTCAGCTGGCCGAAGCCGTGCTGGTCCTGACCCATTGCCAGACCGGCTTCATGCGGATGATTGATGACGGCAATGGCCATTTCGACGCCTGGATCGCGACGAAGCGTGTACCGGCGAGCTGGCGAGAGCGCGCGGACATCGATTGGTGGGCATCGTCCCTTTGCGGGCGGCATGAACCCGAGCTCCGCGCTGTACGCTCCCAGCGGCCGCCCGCGGAGACCAACGATCCCGGACACGAGGCGTACTACCGCCAGGTAGCCGATGTGTACCTGGCGATGATGGCGCACCAGTTGCCCTATCCGCCCAGCGCCACGATCAGCGGGCTGGCCGTCGAAACGTGGCGGGATATCCTGGCCTGGCTCATCCGTTGGGCCCTCCGGGAACGCGACAGCGGAGTAGCGCTGGCGCCGCGATCCATGCAATCCGTGATCGATGAAATTTCGTCATTCGTTGCCGTCGAACCCGGCATCGTCGGACATGCCGTCGCCGCGTTCACCCTTGACCGCCAGAACACAGCCTGGCACGCCGCCCTGCCTGGCGCCGCGCCGCCGCCGCTTGTACGGATCGGCTCAGACCGGCTCGTACCGTCATTCCACGGCTTGACGACCGAGCCGCTGTTCTTCCTGACCCGTGAGCTCAAGCGGCGTGACGCCGAGGCGTATCACAACACCGCGCATCTCCGCGAGGTCGCCTTCCGCCAGGATCTCTACGGGCTCTTTGACCACAAACGGTTCGTGACCAGTGGCGGCCGAATCGAACTCCGGCGCGAGAGTGGCAACATACGCACCGACATCGACGCCGTCGTCTTCGATCGCAAGTCCGGAACCCTCGGCGTCTTCGAACTGAAGTCGCAAGACCCCTTCGCCCGGTCGACCGACGAACTGACCCGCCAGCGCGACAATGTCCTCTACGCCAACCGCCAGATCTCCGGCGTGCTCGATTGGCTAAAGCGGCAAGGCGCCGGCGCAATCCTCGAACGTGTCGACCGACAGACCGCCAAGACCTTCCGGGTGCATAAGGTCTATCCGTTCGTGC
>JACCYX010000481.1 GCA_013696265.1 Chloroflexia bacterium | reverse complement strand
CCGCCGGGTCCGGTACGCCTCGGATGTCGATCGCCAGTGCCGCGGGCGCGAACGACATCCGGTATTCGTGATGGCCGGCGAGGACGACCCGGTCCAGCCCAGATTCGCCCGCGAGCCGCGCCATCAGCACGCCGAACGGTCCGTCGCTAATGACCAGCAGGGAGCCGCCGGGCTGGAGATTGGCCTGCCGCACGGCTTCGAGGCTGACGCAGACCGGCTCGGTGAGGGCCGCGACGGCGAAATCGACCTCGTTCGGGATAACCCGCGCCCGGTCGGCCCGAACCACGAACCATTCGGCGAAGGTCCCAGGCAGGTTGAGACCGAAGTGCCCCATCTCCGTGCAGAGATGGTCCATCCCAGCCCGGCACGTCGGGCACTGGTAACAGGGGTGAACCGGGTGGGCGGCGATCCGGTCACCGATCCGGAAGCCAGTCACCGCGGCCCCGACCTCTACTACCGTGCCCGCACCCTCGTGCCCGAGGATGACCGGCAGGTCGATTCCGAAGGGATTGCCATGCAGATCGTGCAGGTCCGAGGTGCAGATCGTGGCGGCGCCGGTCCGGATCAGGAGCTGGTCCGGACCGATCCGGGGGTTTTCGACCTCGACCAGTTCGAGTCGCCCGATCTCCTCGAAGCGCAGGGCCTTCACGAGCGGATCCCCAGCCGGCCGAATGCGTCCCTCGCCAGGATGCCTTCGATCGTCTCGCTGGAGACGCGGGGCAAGCCGCTCGCGCCGATCACGTCGTTCGCCTGGCGCAGCCCATCGATGGAGGCCTGGCCCGCGGCGAACGGGTAGTCGGTGCCGAAGAGCAGATTGTGGGTCACGTTGTACTCCTGGGCCGCGATCAGCATGGTGTAGAACTGCCAGGGTCGGTAGTAGAGCGCCGAGATATCGGCGTAGACGTGCGGGTGCTTGCGAATAACGACCAGGCACTCTTCCATAAAAGGGTGGCCCACATGGGCGAGCACCATCCGCAGCGCGGGGTGGGCGATCGCCACCTCGTCGAAGAGCCAGGGCCGGGTGAACCGGAGCGGGGCGGCGCGGTTGAACGTGGTCCCGCTGTGGAAGAGGATCGGGACGCCGCCCTCCTCGCAGTAGCGGTAGACCGCGTCGCAGCGCGGATCGCGGGGATCGAACCCGGCGTACATCGGACCCATTTTCAGGCCAACCAGGCCCAGATCCTCGATGCCGTGCCGGAGTTCGTCCAGGTGCTCGGGCTGGGTGGGATCGCAGGCGGCGAAGCCGACGAGCTTGTCCGGGGCGCGCGCCACGAAGTCGGCGACGTACTGGTCGGGCACCCAGTATCCGGTGAGCCGTGCCTTGAGCCCGAAGACGGCGACGCGGTCGAACGGCTCCATGTCTTCCATGAAGGTGTCGAACGCCACCGTCAGGTCGAGCGGGAAGCCGCGCGAGAGATCCGCCTCCCGCGCCGTTTGGGACGCGATGTGGAGGGCTTGATCCCAGGTGTGGGCATGGATGTTCTGCATCGGTCCTTCCTGCTCAGGGCAGCACGGCGAACGGCTTGATCGCACCGCGTGACCGCATCGGCGCGAACGCCTCGGCCCAGGCCACGCCGGCCTGCTCGCCACGGTAGGCATCGAGACGCTGGGTCATCTCCGCCAGCCCGGTCCCGTTCCCGAGTCGCAGCGCTTCCTCCTGCGATGCGTGGTGGAGCAGGAGCCGGATCTTCTCGTCGTGGTGGGCGGACATATCGACATAATGCGTGACCGGAAAGAGGAAGGGGCCGTGGGGATCGATTGTGAAAATCGCGGGGTGCGTCGGCAGCGGCGCGGTTTCGGTCGGCAGCACGGGCAGGCAGGCCTGCATCGCGCAGTGCCGGACGAGCGAGTGGACGGTGGTGTGGTCGAGATTGTAGTCGTCGCCGTAGTGGGTGAAGACCAGGTCGGCGCCGGTCCGCCGGATCGCCTCGATCAGGCCCATTCGCACCTCCGGCGTGTCGTAGAGGAACTCGTCCGGCTCGCCGAGATTGATGAAGCCAGCATCGACGGCTCCGGCGAGGGAGCGCATTTCCGTATCGCGGATGCGGGCGGCTTCCTCACGGCTGATCGTGGGATTCTGGACGAAGCCCTTCGAGCCATCGGTGAGGGTGATGAAGTGGAGGCGGTCGCCGCGTGCCCGGCACTTGAGCATCGTGCCGAGGCAGCGCATCTCGTCGTCCTGGTGCGCCATGATGGAAACCACGTTCACCGGCATCCCTCCCGCTCGGCCACGGCCATTGCCACGCCTGCCCGAATCGGTAGTGTGCCGGGAAACGGAGGCGCTGTACATACCCAAACTGTCATTCCGACGAAGGAGGAATGACGACAAGGGAGAAGCGCGACTGAAGGCGAGTATTCGGACCTACCATTCACAGCCGCTGGAGTGGAATCAGCGGGTCGATGCGGAGGGTGAGGCGGGCGTGCGCCTCGCGGAGCGCCGCTTCGGCTTCCGCCGGGGTTTCCCGCCGGGCGAAGATAAAGCCCAGGTAGCTCTCGCCTTCCGGCAGGGGCACGATCGGCTGGTTGAGCGGGGCGGTGATCTCGATCCCGGTCACGCCGGGCACGGCACTCGCCGGTTCCAGCCCGTCGATGCCGCGGAGGATTCCGCGCCTCGGGATCGGGATCATCATCACCCCGGCCGCCCCATCGCTCCGGTCCGTCGAGCCCAGGGGCAGGCCAGCCGCGTGGCGCAGGATCAGCTCCTCAAGGCCCATGCCCGCCCCGAACTCCAGGATGCTCGAACAGAGCCCGCCGATCGACCGTCCGGCCAGCTCGATCAGCCAGATCTCGTCCCGCGCCCGGTCGATTCGCAACTCGGCGTGGACCGGGCCCCCGCGCAGGCCGATCGCCCGCGCCGCCTCGGCCGTGCGCCGCGAGATTGCCGCCTGGACTTCGGCCGGCAGGCGCGAGGGGGTGACGTAGATCGTCTCCTCGAAGAAGGGGCCGTCGAGCGGGTCAGGCTTGTCGAAGAGCGCCAAAGTCTGGAGGTCGCCACCGGTGAGCAGTCCCTCCAGGGCAACCTCGACGCCGGGCACGAACCGCTCGACGAGGATCGCGTGCTCGTCCGGCGCCATCCCCGATGCCTCCAGGATGGCGCGGGTGCGCCCGAAGGCGGCCACGAACTGGTCCGGGTCGTCGGCGCGGATCACGCCCCGGCTGCCGGAGAGCAGCAAGGGCTTGACCACGGAGGGATAGGCGATGTCGTCCGCGATCGTGGCCGGATCGATGCCGGCCGGGAAGCGCGTGTAGGGCGGGACTGGTACGCCGCCCGCCGCCAGCCGTTCGCGCATCGCGAACTTGTCGCGGGCGGCCAACGCCGAACCGGGGTCGTTGTGGGCGAGGCCGAGCGCGGCGCTGGCCCCGGCGGCGATCAGCGCGCCGCGGTCGTCCAGCGCGAGGATCGCGGCAACGCCGGGCGTTCGGTCCCGCGCGAAGGCGAGGATGCGTTCGACCGAACCGTTGGGGTCCGCGAAATCCAGCGCCAGGGCATCGTGGCGCCGGGTGGCGAGTTCATCCGGCAGGTCGATCGCGCGGACCAGGTCGAGCCCGATCCGCCGGGCCGCCTCAGCGAAGGCGCCCGCCCGGTAAGTGGCCGGGCTCATCAGGGCTACCACGCACCCAGGTTCGCCGCTCGTTTCCGCCTCGTTTCGCTGAATCATGTCTGATGCCCGCTCGCTCATCAACTCGTCATTCCGAGCTTGCGAGGCAGTGACGCGCAGCGGAGCGATATCCCTGCGCGAAACGATCGACGACGCAGCGAAGCGATAGTCGGCGCTCTGAGGCCAGATCCTGAAACGCACCGGCTACCACCTACTCTCGCTCAAAGACGTTCTATAC
>JACCYX010000474.1 GCA_013696265.1 Chloroflexia bacterium | reverse complement strand
GGCAAGGCGGGCATGCTTGGGAGCTGGGGGCGATGCTCATACTTGCGGTTGCCGCATAACATGGTGGGCGGGCCACTCCGGTCCGTCGGTCCTCATCGGCTTCTCGCCCGGCACGGCAGCCAGGATTGCCGCCACCGATCGGGCGCCAACGGCTGCCGCGTGAGCCGTAAACATCGTACGATTGTGGAGCGCCAGCATGGGCGCTGCATTTGCCTGGTTGCAGGTCAATCCTGAGGATGTTGCATGGGCCCGGATGACCCCGGATCGGGAATGTCGTACAGGGATGCCGGCGTCGACATCGACGCCAAGCTGACCGCGATCGATCGCGTCAAGGAACGGGCCCGGTCCACGCTCGGCTCCCAGGCCGGGCCAATCGGCCACTTCGGGGGGACGTATCTCGTCCCGTCCGGTCCCGACCAAATCCTGGTCGCCAGCGCGGACGGCGTCGGTACCAAGCTGCGCCTGGCGTTCGTGCTCGGCGGCGAGGCACACGCTGGCGTCGGCCGCGATATCGTCAATCATTGCGTCAACGACATCCTGGCCTTGGGTGCCAAGCCGCTCTTCTTCCTCGACTACTTCGCGACCGGCAAACTCGATCCGGATGTCGTGGCCGCCGTGGTCGGAGGCGTGGCCGACGCCTGTCTCGACAACAGCCTGGCGCTGCTCGGCGGCGAAACGGCCGAGATGCCGGATAGTTACCCGCCCGGCGAATACGACCTGGCCGGGTTCGTGGTCGGCACCGTGTTGCCGGACCGGATCGTCGATGGTTCGCGGATTCGCCGGGGCGATGTGGTGATCGGGTTTCCGAGCACGGGGCTCCATACCAACGGCTACAGCCTCGCCCGGAAGATCATCGGCCTCACCGGTGAAGCAAGCCCTGATGGGTCGATCCTGGCCACGGCCCTGGCCGATGGCACGTCGCTCGGCGACGCCCTGATGGCGGGGCATCGCACGTACCGTCCGGAGGTTCAGCCGTTGCTCGACGCGGGCATCGTGCGCGGCATGGCCCACATCACCGGCGGCGGCCTCAAGGACAACCTGCCCCGCACGCTTCCGCCGGAGGCGATTGCTCGCCTCGACCCCGCGGCGTGGGTAACGCCTCCCATTTTCGAGTATCTGGTGGAGCGGGGACGGGTTTCGCTGGACGAACGTTACCGCGCCTTCAACATGGGGATCGGCTTCGTTGTCGTCGTGCGCGAGGCGGACCGCGACACAGTGCTCGATCGCCTCCCGGAGGCGCGACAGATCGGGGAAATCGTCGATCGAGTCACCAGCGACGAATCGGCGGTTCAGGGGCTTTCATGTTGAGTACGCTGTCCCAGGACATGTGTCCGATGCGCGATTCGCGACCGTCATTTCGGGCCGCCCCTGCAACGTTTTGGAGAGAGCCTCCGCGAAGCGGTATAATGTCATTCCGTCGGGAGGCGCAGCCGACCAGAGGAATCTCTTCGCCGCAGCGAACACGGCGCCCATGCTGCCGCGGCAGGAGATACCGCTGGCGCTGCCTCCACTCGCTGGCGCTCGCTGCGGAATGACAAATTACCGGCTGCGCCGGGCGGCGTGGGTGGAGCCGGCCCCGTTGGATACGCACCCCACACCGGCTGTGTTGCGGACGCCAACGTATCCCAGGGGATGCGGCCATGGCGCTGATTGACGTCTCCAATCGCGAGATTCACGCCAAGATCGTCTACTACGGACCCGGCTTGAGCGGGAAAACGACGAATCTCGTCAATATCCACCAGCGCCTGCCCGATGAGTTCAAGGGGCAGATGAAGTCGATCGCGACCGAGGCGGAACGGACCCTGTTCTTCGACTTCGTGCCCATGTCGGCGGTGCGGCTCGGCGGGTGGTCGATCCGGTTCCACCTCTATTCCGTGCCCGGCCAGGAGGTCTACATCCGGACCCGGCGGGCGATCCTGGGGGGCGCCGACGGCATCGTCTTCGTCGCCGATTCGGACCCCAGCCGTCGCCAGGCAAACGTCGAGAGCATGGCCGAACTCGTCTTGCACCTCGCCCACTTCCAGCGGGATCCGTCCAATCTGCCGATCGTGCTTCAGTACAACAAGGGCGACCTGCCGGGAGCAATGCGCCGGGACGATCTGGAGGCCGAACTCAATGCCGACGGCTGGCCCTCGTTCGAGGCGATCGCCACCCAGGGCAACGGCGTCTCCGAAACCCTGACCGCGATCTCGAAACTCGTCGCCCGCACCCTCTAGTTTCCGATTGGTTCACCTCCAGCCGGGAAGCCCGCGCCCGGTAAAATCGGGAACTTCCTCACTTCCGCTCGGGAACCGGTCCTTCCCATCATGAAGAGACGAACCCGGATCATCGATGGCCGGGACGTTCGCGTGATGAGGAGACCATTCATGACCACCGATTTGACATATCCCGCGCGGCGCGTGACGTCATCGCTCGGGTCCAGCCTTGGCCGGCGGGAACTGTTGCTTGGCGGCGGCGTGGCGTTGGCGGCCTCGCTCCTGCCATCGTTGGGCCATGCCCAGGAGGCGTCCCCACCGGCGACACCGGGGACCGGGGACCACGACA
>JACCYX010000425.1 GCA_013696265.1 Chloroflexia bacterium | reverse complement strand
CGGGCGAATCGGCACCGGTGTTGGGTTTCCATGATGCCGGATATCGGTATCACAACAGCGAGTTCGACGACAAGATCGATATTGTCCTGGAGCCTGGTGAGACGTACACCTTCGACTTCTCGCTTATTCCGCTTAACGAGCCGGCTGGTGAGCCACAGCTCTCTGACGCAACGATCAGCCCCGACCGTGTATCGCCCGGAGAGCAGGTCACCTTTGAAGTCACGGCCAAAGGCGGCGAAGGCGGCCTCTCCCCCGAGGTTATCGCGGCGAACCCCCAGTTAGGACGGATGATTCTGATGGAGTCGGTCGGCGGCGATCGCTTCCGTGCGACGATCACGATCTCGCCCGAGACTCCGCCGGGTGATTACGCATTTGCCTTCTTTGCGGCGAGCAACGCGTGCTATGTCAATAGCGAGTTCCCAGTGGTCACCCTGCACATCGTCCAGGGATGACGCCACTGCTCACGCGGTGGGTTTCATGATCGCTGAAGGCCATGTCGCTACTCTTCGGCGTGCGTATGGACGACATCGACTTCGGGTACCAAGATGCAAAAATCCCCGCCTGAACGAGCCAGGCGGGGATCGGAACGCCTGACCCTGTTCGTAGCAGGGAGGGCGTACATATTGTAATTGCAATGCGACTGCAGACGGGGGCGACGATGGGAGGTACGCCAACCGCCAGATCAGCGCTGATCTGGCGGTTGGGTTTGCGCATGGTGATCAGAGATTGGAGACGATCTCCAACCGTCAGGTCCGCATCGTCGACGGTTTCACCGTCCCGAAGCGCCCGGTGCTGACGGATCAGTCACCAGCTTCTTCGGTCGCGGCGATCTGGGTCGCCTCATCGGCCGAGACCACTTGTGTCTCGGTGATTACTTCCGTCACCTCAACCACCACGGACGGTTCCGGCGTTGGGGTCGGCTCAGGCGTCGGGGTTGGAGTCGGTTCCGGAGTCGGAGTCGGTTCCGGAGTCGGGGTCGGAGCTGGCGGCGTTGGCGTCGGTTCCTCGGTCGGAACCGGCGTCGGCGCCTCACTCATCGTCTGCTCGAGCGGGGTGGAGAGCCACAGGTAGCCGGTGTACTCGCCGCCTTCAGCGTTGAAGTTCACCACGCCGGTCAGTTCGTTCTCGCCCACCGGCTGCAACGGCACGATGATCCGATCGTCTTCGAGGATCGGGAGCACGACGCCACAGGCCACGAGCGTTTCGTACTCTTCCGAACTCTGATGCACGCCCACTACATACGGGCCATCGTCCAGCAACTGCTGGCCGGTGAACTCGCCTGCGCCGCCTTCCTTGTAGGTCGGGCCGAGGTCAGCCGCTTCCGGCGGAAGCTCGGCTTCGATGTCACCGACGCCCTGCTCGCCCTCGGCGGCAATGTTGGTCACTTCGAAATCGCCGAGGTCATAGGTGGACTCAGTTGTCCAGTCGAGGCAGGTGCCCACATGAATATCAAGCGGGTACGGTCCACCTGGCGCTTCCGCCGCCGGGTCCGGGGTGGCCTGAGGAGCCGCGCCGCCCTGGAACAGATAGGTGTGTAGGGTCTCACCGCTTTCTTCGAGTACGGCGAACCCGAAGGCGGTGTACTCGCCTTGAGCCTGCAGCGGAACGACCCGTCGACCTTCGTCATCCGGCTGGGCATCGGTCAGAGAGCCGCAGGCGATGAACGTTCCATATCCGTCGTCAGGATCGACATGCGCGATTACCACTGAGGGCTGCGCCGCGTCCACAGTGCCATCGAGGTCCTGCTCGGCCCAGGCAACGGGAATGTCTTCCTCGGTCCCGCCGATGATTTCGTCCTCGCTGAGAGTACCATCGAGGTTCAGGTCAATGCCCACGGAACCCGCCGCTTCGTCCTGGAGTAGGCCAGCCAGGGAGAACTCGTCACCCTCGATGCCGGTCAGCGTGTCCGGTCCCAATTCGCCCGCGTCAAAGGTCGGCTCCAGCACTGGTTCCTCGCAAGTGCCGGAATGGATATCGATCGGCGCGCCGGAGAGTTGGTCAACCTCTTGGGCCACCGCCACCGGGGCGGCCGCGCCGAACAGGCCGAGCATCAGCATGAGCGCCATTGCAGGCAGGATTCGTTGTCGTACATACACATACGGTATCGTCATCTGAGTACCTTCCTCGTGCCGTGGAACTGTGGATCAAGGCCGTCACAAAGTGCGATCGGGCCGCTCATCAGCGAGTCCTCCTTTCGGTCGGTGCGATAACGGTTGAACACCATCTCGGCGTCCGGACTAGTACGAAGGCCGGTCCCGGCCGGCTGTCCAGCGACGGAGTAGGGAACTGTCTCTGGCACGGACCAGGGGGTTACATAACCAGCCACCCGAAATATAAGGGCGACGCTTCAGGGATGACCATGCAGGTCCCCGCGTACGCGCGCAGTGAATCGTGCTGCCCCTGAGGGATCGGAGGGGCCTATGGACCCGGGCGTCCTCGTCATTGCTGCTCGGTTCTAAAGCAGATAGTCACGTAGGCACTGAGTCATGAGATTTATTGGCGTGCCCCACCACAAACTAAGGGGTGGTGCCGGTGTGGGAACATGGTTCTCACTGCAGTTCGTTCAGGAGGGGGCAATCGATGATGAACAATAAAACGCTGGGGCAGTTCATTCGGGTCAACCGCCTGGCGATGGGGCTGACGCAGGAGCAATTGGCGAATCAGGTGGGCGAGGGCATACGCCAATCGGATATCTCCAGGCTCGAGCAGGAACGGGTCGAGTTCCCGCGCC
>JACCYX010000420.1 GCA_013696265.1 Chloroflexia bacterium | reverse complement strand
TGCTCCCGACGGGTAGCAATAATCGCATACTTTCTCGCGCTCTCTTCATCGAACCAAAGAACGCGAGATCGGAATTTTTCTTCAAGCAGCACGCCAAAATAGACTGAAAGCTCCTGCCTTCGCCGGCCAAGGGGCAATCGTTCGATGCCATAAAGCGTTTCAGCCAACGAAATGGACGTCAGATAGAGTTGAGACTGATCTTCATCGTCGATCCAGGTCACTACTCGGGTGTTCGTTTGCGGACGTATCAATTCGGATATCACGTTCGTATCGAGGATGATCATTCCGAAAAGTCGACGTACCGAGTAAGCTCGCTGCGCTTCGGAATGTCTAACTCCACTCCGCCAATCTCCGCAAAATGCTCATGGATCCAGGTGCCGAGCCCCTTCTCCGGAACGGGCCGATTCTCGGCTTGATCCCTGTCGAGAGCGGTCTTGAGAATTTGCCGCACCTCCGCTTCCATGGAGCGGCCGTTCTCGGCGGCGCGCACCCGCAGCCTCGACTTCAGGTCATCATCGATATTCCGGATTGTCATTGTGCTCATGTGAGCCTCCTGTCTATGAAGTCAATGATAGCAATGCAGTCAATCGGGGCTGACCGAAATCGTTGGTCCAACACTATCCTGGAATGAGCAACGCCCCGGCCATTGCACCAGCCGGGGCGTGGCTGATGAGTGGGCGTATCTACGCCCAGGGCTGCTTCCCGATGACTTCCTGGCCGCCGAGGTAGGGCCGCAGGACATCCGGCACGGCGATCGTGCCGTCGGCCCGCTGACCGTTCTCGAGTATGGCGATGATCGTGCGGGGTAGGGCCAGTCCCGAGCCGTTCAGCGTGTGCATGAACCGCGGCCGACCGCCACCTTCGGGCCGGAAACGCAGGTTGGCGCGCCGGGCCTGGTAATCCCGGAAGAGCGAGCACGATGAAATCTCCAGCCACTCTTCCGACCCCGGCGCCCAGGTTTCGATGTCGTAGGTGTGGGCCGACGAGAAGGTCATGTCCCCGGTCGAGAGATTGAGCACGCGACAGGGCAGTTTGAGTTCCTCGACGATGAAGAGGGCCTCACCGAGGAGGCGTTCCAGTTCGGCTTCTGACTGGTCGGGATGCGTGAATTTGACCATCTCCACCTTCTGAAACTCGTAGACACGCTTGATCCCGCGCACCTCCCGCCCGCCCGAAATCTGCTCCCGCCGAAAGCACTGGGTGGCCGCGGTGTGATAGATCGGCAACTGGCCCTCGTCCGGGATTTCGTCGCGGTACATGTTCGTGATTGGGACCTCGGCGGTCGGGATCAGCCACTTGTCGTCCTGGATGTCCCGGAACAACGTGTCGGCGAATTTTGGGAGGTTGCCCGTGCCGACAAGTGATTCACCCAGCACCAGGTGGGGTGGGATGACTTCGCTGTAGCCGTGACGGTTGGTATGGACGTCGAGCATCCAGCTGACGATCGCCCGCTGGAGGCGGGCGCCGTCGCCGCGCATGATGTAGCCGCGCGACCCTGCGACCTTGACGCCGCGCTCGAAGTCGATGATGCCCAGGTCCTCGGCGATCTCCCAATGCGGCTTCGGCTCAAAATTGAAGGTAGGAAAGTCGCCCCGTTGTTCTCGGACCGTGTTGCTCGCGGCGTCAGGCCCAACCGGTACTTCGGGATCGGGCAGGTTGGGAACGCCCAGCATCAGTTCGCGGAGTTCGGCTCCGGTGGCACGAACCACGTCATCGAGTTCGGCGATGCGGTCGCCCAACCCTCCCATCTCCGCGATCAGGCGCTGACGTTCGTCTGCATCCCTGATCTGGCCAATTTTCTTCGTCCCGGCGTTGCGTTGGGCTTTCAGGTTCTCGACTTCCCCAAGCGTCTGCCGCCGGGTTTTGTCGAGCGCCAGGATTTGGTCGACTGGGGCATCGACGTTCTTCTGGAGGCAGAGTTCCTTGACCCGGTCCGGATTTTCGCGAATGACAGCGATATCGAGCATTGGTGGCATTCCTTGACGTGATCGAAGAGTTCATGACGCGCCCATCAGCCGATCGGCGCTCCGGCCTATCGACTGACGGTTGGTTGCCCCGCGAGAATCGCATGCCAAGGCATTGCTCTGGCATCGTTCTTACGCGGGGCGGCTAGACTCGGTTGTCAGGGAAACGTTGCGCGCGCTCGAGTTCACGCCGGGCAGGAACTTGTGCCAATCGGTCTGGACCGACGTATCGAGCCGCCGCTCGATCGTGTAGTACAAACCGGCGCGCGGCTCGTGAGGCTGCTTGTGCAGGTCCATGCGCGCTTCAGCGATGCTCTTACCGCCCTTGCGATGATTGCACGCCTTGCAGGCCGAAACGACATTGTCCCAGACGTGCAGCCCCCCCCGCGACCGTGGGATCACGTGGTCGATCGTCAGGTCGGAGACTTGCCGCTGGCAGTACTGGCAAGTGTAGTTGTCACGAATGAAGATTTCGCGGCGGGTGAGCTTGACCCGGGGCCGGGGTCGCCGGATCAGGTAGACGAGCCGGATGACCGAGGGCGCGGGGAACCTGGCCGACGGGCTCGACAAAGAAT
>JACCYX010000417.1 GCA_013696265.1 Chloroflexia bacterium | reverse complement strand
CTCACCAGCATCCAGGTCACGGCCACCGACGACATCTACGTTACGATCACGGCCGATGGTAACGTCCTCTTCGACGGCAACCTGGCCGCGGGCGATTCGAGCGGCCATGTCACCGGCAACACGTTCGAGGTTTACACCAGTTCAGGCGCCAGCACCCGCTTTACCGACGCGTGCGGTGATGACTTCATGATGGGCTACGAAGCCGGCGAAGCGACGTATCCCCTCCAGAAGGACGACCAATCCTGCGCCCCGGTCGAATAGGTCCAGGAACCACCACCAGCAAGATCGACGATCGCCCGGAACCATCGCGGTTCCGGGTGATGTTGTTTGCTCCTACCTGCATTATTGATGAACGCTGGTTGCAACCGGGAGGCCTCCCCCACCAAAATCTGGCGATAGTGAATAGTCCGCGGGCTGACTCTGCATATCACGGGCGAGGCACGACGATCCTGACCGATCCTGGGTCGATCGTGAACCGGGCCGGCGTCGTGCCGAACACATCGCCGTCCAGTTGGATCGCGATCTCCGGTTCCGCGGCAATCTCGACTTCCCTGGTCTTGAACGCCTGGACGAAGGGCGACCCACTCATCCGGCGCATCGCCATCCGGGCCAGGACCCGCGCCAATTCGGCGGGCCTGGTCGCCGTCACGACCAGCACGTCCAGATAGCCATCGTCGGAGCGGATCCGCGTATCCAGTTGCAGGACCGGCGCGATGATCGACGGTCCATTGGCGACCAGGACCAGCGGCGACCGCACTCGCTCGATCGACATCTCTTCCGACCGGATGGTGAAGGATGACAAGGGGCGGCGCAGCGCCTCGAACGCGGCCGGCAGGTAGGCCATCCAGCCAACCTTGCGCTTGAGCGCCGGGTTCGCCAGGTCGAACAACAGGCTGTCCATCCCGGCGCCCGCCATGTGCAGGAACACCCGGTCGCCACTGATTCCCGCGTCGATCGTGCGGATCGTGTGGTCTTCGAACAGCAACCGGGCGGCCAGGAACGTGTTCGTTGGTATCCCCAGTTCGCGGGCGGTGATGTTGGTGGAACCGCCGGGGATGATCCCGATGGGAATCTTCGCGGCACGGGCCGCCCCGGCCACCTCGGCCACCGTGCCGTCGCCACCGACCGCGATCAGCAGGTCAGCGGACGCGGCGTGCAGCCGCGCGAGTTCAGCGGCGTGTCCCGCGTACCCGGTTGGATAGATGTCCAGCCGGGTATCCGGTGGCGCCGCTGCCCGCAGCAACTCCGCGATCCGGGAAACCTTGCCCCTGGTGGCGGGATTGACGATCGCGACGGCACGGGAGGACGTCACAGGCATGGGCCGATGTCCTCTCCGGTCGCGTCCGCGGCGACGCTAGGCCCGTTCGTCATCCGGACCGAAAACCTGGTCAACGATGTACCCCGCCAGCCACGTCGCGGCCGCCGTCAGCACGAGTCCGAGAATGCCCCTCACCGTATTCTTCATCATCCGCACACTCTCCATATGGTTGGTCCGGCGACCTGGTGGCCCCCGCGACCGCTCGATCGCCGTAGGGGGCAACGCCCCGATGGGTCCATTCTATAGCGAATCCGTACCCCGGCCGGTGGCGACGATCCCCAGCAGGAACAGCGGGATAATTGCCAGAAGCGTCAGGTCCACCGTCGTCAGGTTTCGATACAACTCGCGTTCGGCTCCCGGCAGGAAATCGAGCAGCGAGGTGACCGGACTGGTCAACCCATAGATGAACTCGCCGATCCAGATGCGATCGCTGATGTCCAGTACCACCAGCAGCGTCCTGAGGACGATGATGCTGGCCACCAGCGCGAAGCTGGTCAGCAACAACTCGGTGGCAAGCTGCGACCGGGTCGACATCTGGACGCGGCGGCGTTCCGCTTGCTCAAGCATCGGCGTCTTCCAGAGTCAGCAGGCGGACGATCTCGTCCACGATCCGGGCCGCCACGACGTGTTTCGGCGCCTCGGGCAGCGATACCGGCGCCCGGTCGCGGGCAATCAGGGTTGCCTGGCTCCGCTCGCTCCCGATCGTGGCGACCGCCTCGTTGGCCACGATCAGGTCCAGCCCCTTCGCTTCGAGCTTGGCCGCGGCATGGGCGACGACGTGCTCGGTCTCGGCCGCGAAGCCGACCTTCAGCAAACCCGCCTTTTCGACACCGGCGATGATGTCCGGATTCCGGACGAGACGCAGGTCCAGCGACTCCTGACCGCCCTGCTTCTTGATCTTCTGGTCCGACACGCGCTCCGGCCGGAAGTCGGCGACCGCCGCCGCCATGGCCAGCACGTCCGCCGCCGGCAGGGCATCGTCGACTGCCTCCCGCAACTCGCGGGCCGACTCGACGACCACCACATCGCCGCTGACCAACTGGGGATCGACATTCCGGGTCACGATCAGGCGGACCGCCGCCCCGGCGTCGATCGCGGCCTCCGCCAAGGCGATTCCCATCCGCCCCGACGACCGGTTGCCGATGAACCGGACCGGATCGATCGGCTCCTGCGTGCCGCCGGCGGTGACCACGACCGTTCTACCGGCCAGGGGACCGCCGCGTCCAAGCGCGGCCCGCGCCGCGGCAACGATCTCGCCGGTGGCGGCCAGCCGCCCCTGTCCCATCGCCCCGGATGCCAACCGGCCGGCGTCCGGACCGGCGAAGGTGACGCCTCGCTCCCGCAAGGTCTCGACGTTCGCGACGGTGGCTGGGTGGAGCCACATGTGTTGCTCCATCGCCGGGGCGATCACGATGGGCGCCGCCGTGGCCAGCGCGATCGCCGACAACATGTCGTCGACGTTGCCGTGCGCGAGCCGGGCGATGGTATTGGCGGTCGCCGGGGCGATCAGCAACAGGTCCGCCCCGGACGCGAGTTCGACGTGCCCGGTGTGGCCGTCGTTCCAGCCCTCGAAGACGCCCGTGTAGACGCGCCGATGGGTCAGCCCTTCGAACGTGAGCGGCTGGATGAACTGGCGCGCCCCGGCGGTCATGACTACGGTGAGGGCAACGCCAGCCTGGACGAGCGTGCTGGCCAGCTCGGCCGCCTTGTAGGCGGCGATCCCGCCCGTCACCCCCAGCACGATCCGGGCCCCGCCCAGGCCGCGCCGTCCCGGCGACGACGCCTCAGGCTGGGACACGAACGGTCTCTCGAATGTCCGCCAGCGCTACGTTCACGATACCCAGCGCGCTGGCGATCGCCGCGTCGTCGATTTCGTAGTGGGTCACCATCCGCACGCCTCGCAGCCCGTAATTCGACACCAGCAGGCCACGCCCCTTCAGCCCGGCAATGAACTCGGCGTGATCCTGCGTGCCTTCGAGCTTGAAAACGACGATGTTCGTCTGCACCGACTCGCGGTCGATCCTGATGCCATCGATGGCGGCGAGCCCATCGGCGAGCGTCCGCGCCCGCGCGTGGTCCTCCGGGAGGCGGTCGATCATGGTTTCGAAGGCGACCACTCCGGCGGCGGCGATCACCCCCGATTGCCGCATCGCGCCGCCCAGCACCTTGCGCTGCTTGCGGACGTTCTGGATGAACTCCCCGGTGCCGGCCACCAGCGACCCCACCGGGGCTCCCAACCCCTTGCTCAGGCAGAACTGGATCGAATCGGCCTCCGCCGCGACAACGCTGGCCGGGACGCCGAGGCTGGCGGCGGCATTGAAGATCCGCGCCCCGTCGAGGTGAATTGGCACGCCCCGGTCGTGCGCGATCTCCCGCACCTGCCGCATGTACTGAAGATTGAGCACCACGCCACCGCAGCGGTTATGGGTGTTTTCGAGGCACACCACGCCGGTCCTGGGATACCCGGGCCGGTCGGCGCGGATGGCGTTGACGATATCGACCGGGTCCAGCCGCCCCCGCCGGTCGGTCTTCAAGGCGAAAAGCGGAATCCCCCCGAGGGTGGACGGCCCGCCACTCTCGAACCAGAGGATGTGCGACTCGTCCCCAACCAATGCCTCGTCGCCGCGCCCGCAGTGGGCCAGCAGCGCCGAGAGATTCCCCATCGTGCCGCTGGGCACGTAGACGGCGGCTTCCTTGCCGAGCAATTCGGCCGCCATCGCTTCGAGGCGATTGACGGTTGGGTCCTCGCCGTACTGGTCGTCGCCGACAAACGATTCCGCCATCGCGGCCCGCATTCGCGGGGTCGGCCGCGTCACGGTGTCGGAACGCAGATCGATCATTGGCGCCTGATGCCCGTTGTCGCTCACAGAAGTCATGTTGCCTGCCTCTCACCGAAATGAACGTTCCATCGTCACGCCATGATGCCACCAAACGGGCCAGACCGGTTCCTTACCGAGGCACAGGATCAATCGCCATCGGGATTCCCCTCCGGCTCGATGACCGGATCCTCCCCGCCAGCCGGCACGATCGGCACCTCGGTTGGCTCGCCCGTCAGTTCCGGCTCCGTCGGCTCGTCTGTCGGTTCCGGCTCGGGCGCAGGCTCGAACGTCGGCTCCGGTGTGTCAGTTGGAGTTGGCTCGGGTTCCTCATCAGGAGGTTCGACGACCGATTCCTCCGTAGGCTCGGGTGCATCGGTCGGGAACAGCTCGACCTGGGGGTCGGTGGGTTGCGGCTCATCAGTCGGCGCCACCTGCAGGAGCGGAATCGTGGGGTCGGGATCGTCGGAATCGGTTTCGCGATTGTTCGTAAATGCGTAATAGGTGTAAGCCGCAACCACCGTCATCGCCAGCAGGATCAGCACGAGCACCGCGTTGAGCAAGCCCCGCCC
>JACCYX010000389.1 GCA_013696265.1 Chloroflexia bacterium | reverse complement strand
CTGGCCCGCGTTTACCGCGGCCGGGACCTGCGCGCCCGGCGCGAGGTGGCAATCAAGACGCTGCGGGAAGAGTTCCAGGCGGACCCCGAGTCGCGACGGCGCTTCCGCCAGGAAGCCCGGATGATGGCGTTCGCGTCCCATCCCGGCTTGGTGACCATCTACGACTTGCTCGAACAGTCGAACGATTCCTGGATTGTGATGGAGATGGTGCCCGGTCTCAACCTCAAGCAGGTGGTCGAGCGCGACGGCCCGATCGCTCCCCCCAATGTGGTACGGATCCTGGAGCAGGTGGCCGCGGCCCTGGACCACCTGCACCAGCGAGCCATCGTGCATCTCGACATAAAGCCCCAAAATCTGATCCGCACGAATGACGGATCGATCAAGCTGATCGATTTCGGGCTGGCCCAATCGGTGGCGCCGCGCCAGGATACGATTGGCGGCTCATCGTTTGGAACCGCCGCCTACCTCTCTCCCGAGCAGGGCAGCGGGGCGGCGGTGGACCAGCGTACCGATGTTTACGCCCTCGGTTGCGTCGCCTATGAGTTGCTCACGGGCCGGCCGCCCTTCGACGTACCGGACGGGCCGGACCAGAAGCGCCTGCTCATCGACAAACACCTCGAATCCGAGCCCGAGCCGCCGTCGCGGGTTCGGCCCGACCTGGAACTCCCGGCCTGGGCGGACGATGTGGTCGGCCGGGCGCTCGAGAAAAGCCCCCGCCACCGCTACGCGTCGGTCAAGGACTTCGCCCAGGCGGCGAGGGATGGCCTGGAGCGGGATGCCGATCCGGCGGGAAACGACACGCTGGCCCTGCCCGCACGAATGCGGTCCGAGCCGCGGATCCGCTGGTCGCGGCCGCCACCGGTTCAGCCGCCCGCCGTGGCCGCGGACCGGTCTGCCGCAGAGCCGAACGAAGCCGGGCCGTCGCTGGTCCGCCGCGCCTGGAACCAGGGTGGCAAGGTTGCCCGGCGGACCCGGCCGCTTGGCCGAACGATCTGGCGCCTGGCCCTGGTCTTCGCGGTCGCCAACCTGATCCTGGGCACGGTGATCCTGGTGCGCGACGGTCCGGAAACGCTGGTCCAGCGCTTCCTCTCCGTCGTGCCAGGCACGACGACGGAGGTGTCGGTCGACAGCCTCAACGTGCGAACCGGTCCCGGCGCCGGAAACCCGGTGATGACCGTGCTCTCGCTGGGCGACGACGTTGAGGTGACTGGCCTCTCCGAGACGGATGAGCAGGGGCGATGGTGGCCGGTCACGGTCGAACAGGATGGGACCACCTCTGAGGGTTGGGTTTGGGATGAGGGGCTCCAGCCGAACGAATGGACCGGCCGTATGTCGTTCATGCAGGGCATCGTCGAGGGGGCCCAGGATGGCCGGGACGGCATTCAGGATGGCATCGAGACGGTACAGAATCTGTGGCCATTTTGACGCGGGATTTGCGTTCGGTGTCCTGGACTCCGTTGTGACAGATTTGCGATAACCCGCCGCCGGATTGCAACAGATTGGAGTCCGGCACGCGACAACCGGCCGGCACAATGACTCATGTACCATCGCTCGGGCGAGCGATCACCCGGTCCTCAACGGAGAGATGACATGATGAACATTGTCGCCATTACGATTGTCACGCTCGTCGGCTTGTTGTTCGCGGCGATGGCGGTCGCGCCGGCATTGATCGAAACCAGACCGGCGAAAGCCACCAAGACGACTCCGCTGGTGCTTATCGAGCGGATTCCTGGCGAGTCGGACCGTCCGGAGCACCTGCACGCCGCATGATACGAAGATCGGAACAACGCTTCGCGAAAACGGTAATGGCATAGCTTGTCTCTGCCATTCCAGAACCAAGGCAGAGACAAGCTCTGCCGCTACCAGGACGAAAATCCAATCCGTCACAGTCATTTCGGATCGGTGTGGTCTGGTAGGACAGGGAGGTTCTGTTGGCGCATATCCTGGTGGTGGAGGATGAGAAGGAACTCGCTTCCCTGGTCCGCCGTGAATTGGAGCTGGTCGGGCATCGAGTGACATCCGCGTACGATGGCCCAACGGCGGTCGAGAAGGCGCTCTCGCTCGATCCCGACATCATCGTGCTCGACATCATGCTGCCCGGATTCGACGGCATCGAAGTGACCCGTCGCGTGCGCGCCGCCACCTCGACGCCGATACTGATGCTCACGGCGCGGGCCACGGAACTCGACAAGGTGCTCGGGTTGGAGCTTGGGGCCGACGACTACCTGACGAAGCCGTTCTCGATGCGCGAGCTCCAGGCCCGCGTCAGCGCGATCCTGCGCCGTTCGGAAATGGTCCGCGAACAGTCCCGGCCACGCGAGGCCGCCGAACTCCTCTCGTTTCCCAACTTGACGATCGATACCGCCGCCCACGAAGTGACAAGTGGGGGACAGCGGGTGATGCTGACCGCCACTGAGTTCTCGCTCCTGAAGTTGCTCGCCAGCAACCAGGGGCGTGTCTTCAGCCGCGAGTTCCTGCTGGAGGAGGTCTGGGGCAACGATGCGGTCGTCTTCGACCGCACGATCGATAGCCACATCCAGCGCCTGCGCAAGAAACTCGGCGGGCCGGATTCGCCCGGCGACTTCATCGAAACCGTCTGGGGCGTCGGCTATCGCTTCAGCGCCCGGATCGCGGGCAATGCGTCGTGACCGAGCGACAGTCCCCGCCGCGGCAGGGCGTCCGGTCGTCCATCACGACGCGGCTAACAGTCCGCCACGTCGTAGCCGTGACCGCCAGCACGCTGGTCTTCGCGGCGGGTGGATTCTTCCTCCTGCTCGCCCTGATCTACGTAATGTTCGGATACACGCCGGTCCAGCTCGTGCCCCAACTCGTCGGCGCCACCGCGTTCGTACTGGTCCCGATCGCGCTGATTGCCCTCGGCGTCATCGTGGTCGCCCGGATCGTAAGTCAGATCGTCGCCCGCGAGGAAGGCCCCGTGATCGACGGACGGTCCGCGGCGTCAGCGGATGCGCCCTCGTTGCTGCAACGTGTCCGGTCGTCGATCAGGACCCGGTTGGCGGTGTCCCACCTCGTCGCCGTGACCGCCAGCACGCTGGTCTACGCGGCGGGCGGCTTCTTCATGCTCGTCGCCGTGCTCTACTTCGTCGGCGGATACACGCCTCGCGGCATGATCCAACTCGTACCCCAATTTCTCGGCGTCACGGTTTTCGTCCTGGTGCAGATCGGTCTCATTACCCTCTGCGGCATCGTGGTCGCCCGGATCGTGAGCCAGATCGTCGCCAATCGGATGTTGAAGCAGATTGCTGAACTCGAAGAGGGGTCGAACGCGATCGCCGCCGGCCACCTCGACCGCAAGGTGGCCGTGCTCACCGACGACGAGCTGGGCCGGTTGGCGGAAAGGTTCAACTATCTCACCTCGCGCCTTGGTGCCGCTGATCTCCAGCGCCGGGCGTTCGTGGCCAACATCTCGCACGACTTGCGCACTCCGATCGCCGTGATCCGGGGGCACCTCGACGCCCAGCGCGACGCAGATGGGACCAACGACATCCCGCCCCAAACGTCATTCGACGCCATCGCGCATGAAACCGCGACACTCTCGCGCCTGATCGACGACCTCTTCACGCTCTCCCGGCTCGAAGAGGGTGTCCTGCCGGTCGCCGCGATCCCGGTCGACATCGCCACGCTGGCCAACGATGCGGTCGCGGGGGTTCGGCCATACGCCTTGAAAACGGCGCGCGTCAGCGTGAATGCCCAGGTTGCCGAGGCGTTGCCCGAGGCGATCGGCGATCCGACGAGGATCACCCAAATCATCAACAACCTCCTCCACAACGCCGTGCGCCACACGCCCGAAGGCGGCGTGGTGGTGCTGCAGGCCCAGGTGGCAGGAAGAGGTTGGGTCGAAGTCATGGTCCGCGATACGGGAGTTGGCATCCCGGCTGAGGTGCTGGGCAAGATTTTCGACCGCTATTATCGCGGCGAATCGATCGGCGAGAAAGGCGGCGCGGGATTGGGTCTCAGCATCGTCAAGCAGCTCGTGGAAATGCAGCGCGGAACAGTCTGGGCGCAATCGAAGGTCGGGGAAGGTACCGTCGTGGGCTTTCGTCTGCCAGCCGTGCCGACTGGGTAAGGGTGATTTCCGCCGCCATGAGTGGGGTGCTCAACGTTCCTAGGAACCTCCAATTCATCGCCCAAACGTCATTCCGACGCAGAAGGAATCCCTGGGCGAAGCGCTCGACGACGAAGTCGGGGCCTCAAAAGGCACAGCAGCACTCGGAGGGCCAGCACCTTCTCGTATCTCATCCGTAGGCCAAGCGTCAATACAACATACCTAAACCGCCGAATACGGCGCAGTCGATCCACGGGAGGTGAGGCGTTGGTTGATCAACTACAGCACGGCCGTCGGCCGAAGCGCTTCGCGCAGGGATTCCTCGCAAGCTCGGAATGACGGTCAAGAAGTGGCAAGCCTATTCGGCTCGTCGGTCGCGAAGACGCCCGTCAACTCGCTGAACCGGGCGAGGCGGAGCAAGGTCAGCGAGGGAGCGAAGCCGGAAAGCACCTCTTCCACTTCCAGGTGCCACGTTCGCGGGTGGGGAATGTAGACGGCGTTGATGCCCGCCCGGAGCGCGGGGTTGATATCGGACCGGGGCGAGTTGCCGATCATCCACACCTGGCGGGGATTGACGTCGAGGGACTCCACGATCGAACGGTAGGTTGACTCGTCCTTCTCCTCCACGATCACCACCGCGTCGAAACACTGTTCGATGCCGGACCGCTCGACCTTGACCTGCTGCTCCTCCCGGTGGCCCTTCGTCACCAGCATCAGCTGGTGGTGCGGCCTAAGCATGTCGATCGTCTCGCGCACGCCCTCCAGTATTTCGAATCGCTGATCGAGGATGCGGAGACCGAACCGTTCGACTGTGTCGAGGTCCGGGTGATCGTCGGGCTCGCCGGTGACGTGCTGGAACGTGTCTCGCAGGCTCTTGGCGAACGACCGCGCCCCGTAGCCGTGAGCGGCCCGGTTCGCTACCTGCAATTCGTCCAAGATCGTTTGAATCTCGGCGCTCGTCAGGTGTTCATGGTTGAGGAAGGTCACGAAATCAGCGAACGATTGCTCGAAGTAGATGTTGTTTTCCCACAGCGTGTCGTCGGCATCGATCAGAAGGCACTGATTGGCGGGCAATGGATCACCGGGTGAAGCCGTCACGCGATGGGAATTCTTCGGAATGGTCATGAAAAACCTCGGTGAACGCCAGCATGGCGAATAATGGATGGCACGGCTATAAACATGGCTGTTGGCGATCCGTGTACGAAGTCAAACGTGGAGGAACGTGTGCGAGATTTACGCCAGATGGAAACACGATTGGGCGAGGCGTTCGAGTTCGACGAGCAACTGACGGTGGTTGGACGCCGGCTCGCTTCCGGCGACGCGGCGCCGGAGTTCAACCTCGAAGCGTTCGATACGGCTTCAGGCGCCGTGAAAAACGTCACGCTCGCCGATTCGGCGGGCCGCATCCGGCTGCTCAACGTCGTCAATTCGCTCGACACTCCCGTCTGCCACACCGGAACGCGGCACTGGGAGTCGCTCTTGCCAGACTTGCCGCCCGAGGTCGTCGTGATGACCGTGAGCATGGATCTTCCTTTTGCCCAGGCGCGATGGCGCGCCGCCGAAAATGTAGACCATGAAGCGCTCTCCGCGCACAAGGACGTGGCGTTTGGCGAGGACTACGGAGTGCTGCTGAAGGAGTGGCGCCTGCTCCAGCGGGCGGTGTTCGTGATCGATCGGCACGAACGGATCGCCTACGCCGAGTACGTGCCGGATCAGATGACGGAACCGGACTACGAGGCGGCGGTCGCCGTGGTCCGGGAATTGCCCGTCGAATGACCTGACGCGAATGGTCAATCCTGGCGAACGCGGTCGATCGTCGGGGCCAGCCACTCGATTGCCTCGGGCGTGATCGGGTCGAGCACGATCTGGATGTGGCTGATGCCAATGTCGCGGAACCCCAACAGGTGAGCCGCCACTTCTTCCGGGCTGCCGCTAATGCCGGTGGTGTGTCGCTCGCGCGCGGCGCCAGACGACCGGGTCAATCCACCTGGTGCGGTGACGAGCACGGCGGCCGTGCGACCGACTTCGGCGGGATTGCGGCCCACCTCCTCGCAGAGGGCATCGAGCCGCTCCAGGTGCGGAACGAGTCCGTCGACCGAATTGCCGAAGTCGGCGTACCAGATGTTCCAGAGATCGACATGGGGCAGGGTCAACCGAAGCATCTTCTCGCCGGTCGAGCCGACCATGAGCGGAATCTCGCCCG
>JACCYX010000352.1 GCA_013696265.1 Chloroflexia bacterium | reverse complement strand
TTCCGAGGAACGAGGAATCTTCGGACCCAGCCAGACCGGAGAACATAAGATTCCTCGCAAGCTCGGAATGACAAAAAAGACCCGATCGCCATCATGCTTCGGTTCGTTGTATCGCCGTCGCGGCAACCGGCCGACACCAGGTTGGCAACCCTGCGACTTCGGTTGGGAGGCTGGCGTCCATCACGGAAGGGCGATCGCGGTGGCCGGGTAGTACCACCCATCGGCGGCGGCTTCGAGTGGGCCGTCGGCGGCAACCGCGATTCCCACTGGAGATGCGAACCCGGACATGAGCAGCGTTTCGTCGATCGGCTGGATCGGATGGCCGAGGGCAGCCAGGCGGTCGATGGTCGCCGGATCGATCCGCGAGCTGACCGCCAGCGGGCGCTGGGAGGCGTCGATCCGGGGTGCGGCTAGCGCATCGCCCATCGGGAGGCCGAAGGCGGCGATGTTGGCGATCACCTGGGCATTGCAGTTCATGATCTTCCGTCCGCCGCTCGACCCAACGCTGGCCGCGATCCTCCCATCGCGCATGACCAGCGCCGGAGCCATGTTCGTCAGCGGGCGTTTGCCGGGCGCGACCGAGTTCGGACGGCCCGGTTCCGGATCGAACCACATCATGCCGTTGTTCATCAGCACGCCCGTCCCCGGCACGGTGACGCGGCTCCCCCAGCCGCTGAGCAGGGTTTGAGTCAGCGAGACCGCGTTCCCGAACCGGTCGATCACGCCCAGGTGGGTGGTGCTGCCGTCGCGCATGTATTCGGCCACGGACCCTTCGAGCGCATGGGACACGCCAAGCTCCTCGCGCGCGCCGGCGGCGGTGTTCGCCGCTTGTTTCGGGTCGAACCTGTCCGCCCGGGATTGGAAGTAGGCGCCGCTCAGCAACGCATCGAGCGGCACCTCGGCGTGGTCGGGATCGGCCAGGTAGGTGTAGCGATCGGCGAAGGCTTGCCTGAAGGCGTGGGTCAGCTTGTGGAGCGTCTCCGGCGTGTTGTGGCCGGTGGCCGGGAGGTCGAGCCGCTCGAGGATGCCGAGGCACTCGGCGAGCGACGTGCCGCCCGTGCCCTTGCCGATCGTGTGGACCGTGTGCCCGCAAAACGGCACATCCGTCGTCGTCGCGACCTTCGCCCGGTACCGTGCGAAATCGTCCGCCGTGACGGGCGTGCCCATCCCGGTCAGGTGATCGACGATCGTCCGGGCCAGTTCCCCTTCATAGAACTCGCGGGCGCCACCGTCGGCGATCCGCTTGAGGGTGGCGGCGAGGTCCGGATTGCGGATGACGGGCGGAACCGCTCCTTCGAGCGTCACCGGCGGGCAGCCATTGGCGTCGAGGTAGACCCTGGCCGTCTCCGGGAACGCGCGCAGGTTGACCAAATCCCTGGTGATCGTCAGCGACGTGTGCCAGGTGACGGGCAACCCCTGTTCGGCCAGCGCGATCGCCGGTTCGAGCACCCGAGCCAGCGACATCGTGCCGAATCGCGCCAGCGCCTCGGCGAGCCCGGCCACCGTGCCGGGAACCGCGATCGAGCGGTATCCGAGCACGTTGGCGTTGCCCTTCGTCCTTGGCCAGCCGAAAAGGGCGGCGTCCCGGCCGCCGGCCAGCGGGTACATGTCCGGCGTCGCGCCGGATGGGGAAATCATCGGGTACTCGATCGCGAACGACCGCTGTTCCTCGGCCAGCCAGCCGACCAGGAACCCGCCCCCACCCAACCCGTTCATCCACGGCTCGACGACGCCCATCTCGAACGCCGTCGCCACGGCGGCGTCGATCGCGTTGCCGCCCGCCGCGAGGATGCCGGTCCCGGCCTCGACGGCGGACCGCATCTTGCCGGCCACGGCGCCGCCGGAACCGGTGGCCGCCGACCGCGCGACGGTCAGGGCGCTGGCGGAGGTGGCGATGGACGATCGTTCGACGGTGGTTGCCATGCGGGCTGCCTTCCCCAATGAGATTCCAGTTGCGGGTCGAATACGCACTCGTGCCGCCAGCTTCGCCGAGCCTCGCGCATCTGTCCATCGCGCCAGGACGTTTGACCTTGCCGTCACGGCGGACGTACGATGAAGGCACAGGTGACGGCGCGATGGCGTCGACCACCCAACGACACTGGACGGCGGAGATTTGCGATGCACCCCTCACTCGATCCCTCGGCAGCCGATGGAGACCAGGAACTGGACCTCCTGGATTTGACCTGTCCCGCCTGCGACTCGGACCTGATTGCCGATGAACTCTTTCTCAGCCACCGGGTGTGCGGTTCGTGCAACCGGCACTTCTCGATCGGGGCGCGGGAGCGGATCGCGCTGCTCGTCGACGGTGGCGTGTTCGAGGAACTCAACACTACCTTCGCGCCGCCCGAATCGACCCTGGCCCGTGACCGGTTCCCGAGCGCCGAACGGCTCGCCGAACACCACCATCTCCAGGTCATTGGCGAGGCGGTGGTGAGCGGCCTCGGACGCGTCGGCGGCGTGACCACGGTTGTCGTGGCGCTGGATGACCACCTCGTCGGCGCTTCCCTGGGAGCATTGATGACCGAGAAAATCATTCTCGCGCTCGACTACGCCCGTAGCCGGAAGCATCCGCTGGTGCTGCTGTGCGCGGGCGCCGCCACGTCGGGACAGGCGGGACCCCTGGCCCTGGTGCAGGGCGGGCGCCTGGCCACGGCCTTTTCGCAACTCCACCTCGAAGGCGTGCCGGTGGCCGGCGTCCTGACCCACCCGATCGCGGGACCGTTGTTCGCGAACCTGGCGGCGCACTGCGACGTGCTCTACTCGGAACCGGGTGTGCTGGTGAGCGGCGGAACCGCCGACGGCGGCATGCCGAACACGCGGCGCTGGCAGCCGGCGGACACCCTTGCCGCCGAAGGCTGGATCGACGCGATCGTCGATCGGTCGCGGATCAGGGGCCAGATCGCGGCGTTCATCGATGTGGTTGGCGAAGGCGGGTTCGTCCGGCCTGGAGCGGCGCCTGTGCCGCGGGGCGGAGTCGCCATGACCGCCGCTGAGGCGCTGGCCAACCTCGAACATCCGGACCGGCCGGGAAGTGCTGGCATCGTGGCCTCGCTCGTGTCCGGGTTCGTGGAGTTGCGTGGCGATCGGGTGTCGAGCGACAACCAGTCCGTGACTTGCGGGATCGGACGCATCGATTCCCTGCCGGTAGCGATCTGTGCCCAACGGGGAGAGCGGGAACTGGAAACCGCGTCTCCGGACGCGTCGGCCGCACGCAAGATCGCCCGGCTCGCCCGGCTGGCGGGTCGTCTCGAATTGCCGCTGGTAATGCTGGTCGATGGCGGCGCCTCGTCCCAACCCGCGCCGTTCTCCCCGGAGGCCGCCTACGCGGTGAGTTCCCTGGCCACCATGATCGCCCAGTTGCCGGTTCCGGTGATCGCGATCGGGACCGGCAAGGTGGCCGGTCCGCTCTCGACGTCGCTGATGATCGGGGACCGCCAGTTCCTGATGTCGAGCGCCGTCTACGCGGCGGTTGACGACATCATCCCTGGGGGCGGTCTGGTTCCAGGCTCGCCGCGGCGCCCGCGCAATCACGGCCGGGTGAATCCGGCCACCGGCGTGCTGACCGCGCGCGAGTGCGAGGAGTTGGGGCTGATCGACGGCGTGATCAACGAACCGCGACCGGGCGCTCATGCCGATCCCGACGCCGCCTTCGCCGCGGTGCGGTCGGCACTGCTGGCCTCACTGGCCGAACTCACCGGCACCGGCCAGCGGCGGTTGCTCGATACCCGCCACCGCCGCCAGCGGACGCTGGGGCAATCGACCCCCGAGGGTTTGGCGGCGGTGCGGAGCGAACTCTGGGAATTGCACGAATGGCAGCGATCGGTGGGCCGCTCGCTCGACGAGTGGCGCGAGCGCTGGGATCAGCTCAAGCTCTCACAGCCCCGGATTTCCTTCCAGCGCCCGGACATCAACGACCTCGCCGCGAAGCTGCGCGCGCGGCGGACGGAACTGCTCGAACGAGCGCGAATCGGTGATCGAAGTGGGGAGTGATCTGAAGTCGAAGGGATGCACGTGTGTTCCGCTGTTTCCGCCACGACCAGATGCGCGCATCCTCGTGAGTCTCGGCAAAAGGCCAGTGAATCTCCGGGCCGCGAACCAATCGGCCTCAGGCAAGGACAGGCAATGAAACGGGTGTCACTGGTTCAGGTCGGCTTCGGTACCGTCGGCGGTGTGTTGATCGAGCAGGTGATGGGGAATCGCGTGCTCTGGCGTGAGCGGTTCAAACTTGACGTCTCGATCGCGGCGGTCGCCGGCCGGTCGGGCGCTACCGTTGCGCCCGATGCCGGCGGCCTGGACGATGACGTGCTGCGCCGCCTGGTCAATGATCGCCGGCGTGGAGCCAGCGGCGGCACGGCAACATCATTGGCCGACGCATTGCCCGGAATCGTCAATTCTGGGCCCACGATCGTGCTCGACGCCGCCGCCGGTGAAGGAACCGTCGACCTCGATGTCCAGGCGTTGGGTCTCGGCGCCGGGCTCGTGCTCTCCAACAAGGCGCCGCTCGCGTTGCCGGTTTCCGATCCCCGAACCCAGGCGCTCTGGTCAGAAACCGCCTCGACCGGACGCCTGAAGTTCGAGGCGACCTGCGGCGCCGGCCTGCCGGTGATCTCTACCCTGCAATCATTGCTGGATACGGATGACCGGATCGAGGAAATTTCAGGAGCGCTCTCTGGTACGTTCGGCGCGATCTTCTCGGCGGTCGGGGCCGGTGTCCCGTTCTCCGAGGCGGTCCGGGACGCCAGGGCGCAGGGCTACACCGAGCCGGACCCGCGCGACGACCTCAGCGGTCTCGATGTCGCCCGCAAGGGACTCATCCTCTCTCGCGCGATGGGCAAGATGATCGACATCGACGACATCGAGGTTCACTCACTGGTGCCGGACCCCCTCGTGGCCGTCAGCATCGACGAGTTTCTCGATCGCCTGAGCGACCAGGACCTCGACATCGGCCGCCAGGCGGAGGAATCGCTGGCGACCGAGATGTCGCTCAAGTACATCATGAATTGGACCGCCGGCGGGGGCGTCACGGTCGGGTTGCGGCGGGTCCAGCGATCGACCGTTTTGGGCGCGCTCCAGGGGCCGGAGAACATCGTCTCTTTCCGTACTGGCCGCTACGACCAGTACTCGTGCGTCGTCTCGGGGCCGGGCGCCGGGGCGGCGGTCACGGCGGCGGGCATGCTGGCCGACATGCTGACGCTCGCCCACCGGCTCGCCGGTTAGGACGGTACGTCATCCAGTCCTTGCGGCACGTCCGGCAGATCCGCGGCGGGCAGGTGATCGAAGGCATGTTCCCGGCGGCTGGCGATGGCGGCGAGCATCTCCCGGTTGTCGCTGGTGAAGCCATCGACGCCCAGTTGGAACAGGGCCTTGGCGATCGCGGGCTCGTTGACGGTCCAGGCGATGATGGTGGTTCCCAATCCTTTGAGCCGGGTTACGATCTCTTCGGTCAGCAGACGATGGTGGATCGACACCGCCGGATTGGCTTGTCTCCCGAGACGTTCCCAAACGTTGGCGAGCTGCTTTTCGTCGCCTATCGAGTAGAAGACGTGGACATTCGGCAACCGCGCGACCGGGTCGAGGTGCCGCCAGTTCCGCCCGCAGAGGATGATCTCGCGATCCCGCTGGATTTCCCGAATCGCGCTCACCACCCGCCGCCCGAGCCAGGGGTGCAGCCCTTTGAGGTCGAGGAAGGGCGGGACATCGGTGGGCAGCCCCCTGACGAGTTCGTGAAGGCGCAAGTGTCGCCCGCCGATCGAGTCGATGTACCACCGCTCCCAGTAGATTGGCAGTGGTCCAATTGACTTGACGTGCCGGATTTCCAGCCGTCCCAGGCGCGGCCAGACATCGGCTTCCAGCATGTCGGCGCCGGCGGCAATTGCCGCTCTGGCGGCATCGAGATCGTTGCCGGCCCGGTGCGCGATCGC
>JACCYX010000350.1 GCA_013696265.1 Chloroflexia bacterium | reverse complement strand
GTCAATGCCGCTTCGGCGTACTCCTTCATCGCATCCTGCACGTAGCCCGCCCAGTAGACGCTCGGAAAGGGCGCGGCGATGGCTCGCAGGTCCGTCAACAGGGTGCTGGCCTCGTCAAGAAGCGAATCGGCCTGGTCGAAGGCGTCGCGGTGCATGGCGCGAATAGCATTCGCCGCCAGGCGCACCAATTGTCGCCCCTGGGTCACGGCCTGGTCCCGCGCGGCGCCCATCGTTTCGAAGCGCTGGATGATGTCGTTCGTGATCCGCGAGAGCGGTTCCGGAGCCGGGTTCGTCATTGAGTCGATCCTTTCCGAGGCGCGGCGATCGGCAATGGCCGATGGCGTGATTTTGCTTTGACAGGTCGGCAAGCAGCCAACTATACTCCCCATCGTCGCGCGGGGCCCCATTGGGATGCGCCGCGATGCAAGAGGAGAGATTTTTCCCCGGAAGAATCAGGCTGTGATCGGAAGTAGTAGGCTCGAAACCCAGCGAGACGCCGGTTGGTGCGAGGCGTCGAGAATGAGCCGAACTCGTCCGTGAGCCTTGATGGTGAACATTCAGTAGCCAGCCACGGTTGCCACCGTTATCGGGCACCGAGCGGATCGGATCGTGATTCGCCGCGAAGACGACAGAGCATGGGGCCGTAGCTCAGCTGGGAGAGCGCAACACTGGCAGTGTTGAGGTCAGGGGTTCGAGCCCCCTCGGCTCCACATCGAACGTCGTTTGCCGGCGAACCACGCTGATCAAGCAGGGTGGTACCGCGGAAGCGAAGCTTTTGGAAAGCGCCTTCGTCCCTGACCAGGGATGGAGGCGCTTTTGCGTACCCCGGAGTGGCGCCCAATGCCCGGTTTGTGAAGAGTCAAAGGGTTGGCTGGTTTGTTTTCCTGAAAGGGGCAGAGCTTGTCTCTGCCTTTACTGACCGAGGGCGGAGACAAGCTCTGCCACTACCAGTAGCCGTAGACGAAGTTCGTACCAGTTGAATTTTGCAGGGAACTACCATGACCGCAGCCACCACCTCAACCCCCGAAACCAGCACCTTCGACGATGCCCACCGCTACGATCCCTCCGTGATCGAGCCGAAATGGCGAGAGGCGTGGCAATCGGCTGCCATCTACGCGGTCGACGATGACGCGCCAGGACCGAAGTGGTTTTCGCTGACCATGTACCCGTACCCGTCAGGCATCCTCCACGTCGGGCACTGGTACGCCTTTGCCGTTCCCGATGTCTTCGCTCGGCTCCAGCGGATGCGCGGCCACAATGTCCTCTTCCCGATGGGCTTCGACGCCTTCGGCCTGCCGGCTGAGAACGCGGCGATCCGCAATAATGTCCATCCCGCCGTCGGCACCGACAACAACATCGCCACCATGCGCGGCCAATACGACCTGATGGGCGCGATGATCGACTGGTCGCGAGAGGTCGTGACTTGCGATCCCGCGTTTTACCACTGGAATCAGTGGTTCTTCCTGCAAATGCTGGAGCGCGGGCTCGCCTATCGCGCGAACGGCTCGGTCTGGTGGTGCCCCAACGATCAGACGGTGCTCGCCAACGAGCAGGTACTGGAGGGCAACGTCTGCGAACGGTGCGGCGCCGAGGTCTACAAGCGCGATCTGGAGCAGTGGTATTTCCGGATCACCGACTACGCCCAGGAACTGCTGGACGAACTGGAGACGCTCGACTGGCCCGAGCGCGTCAAGACCATGCAGCGCAACTGGATCGGGCGGTCCGAAGGGGCCAGGCTCCAGTTCGCGCTGGAGATCGGGGAGACGCTGGAGGTCTTCACCACTCGTCCCGATACCGTCTTCGGCGCAACCTTCATGGTGCTGGCGCCCGAGCACCCGCTCGTGGCCCGGCTGACGACGGACGAGCGGCGGGAGGAGGTCGAAGCGTACGTCGCCCGGTCGAGAACGCAGAGCGAGATCGAACGCCAGTCGACCGACGAGTCGAAACCAAAAACCGGCGTCTTCACCGGCGCGTACGCGATCAACCCGGTCAACGACGAGCGGATTCCGGTCTGGATCGCGGACTACGTGCTAATGTCCTACGGCACCGGCGCGATCATGGCCGTGCCCGCGCACGACGAGCGCGACTTCCAGTTCGCCCGCGCCTTCGGCCTGCCGATCCGGGTCGTCATCCAGCCTGACGATGTCGCCGATCTCGACCCGGCCACGATGGAGGACTCGTACCACGGCCCGGGCCGGATGGTGAACTCGGGCCAGTTCGACGGCACGCCGGTGCCGGAAAGCCTGCCCGCGGTGATTGCCTGGCTGGATGAGCAGGGGCGAGGCAAGGCCGAAGTCACCTTCCGGCTGCGCGACTGGCTGATTTCCCGCCAGCGGTACTGGGGCACGCCGTTCCCGGTGGTCTATTGTGACTCGTGCGGCATGGTTCCGCTGCCGGAGTCGGATCTGCCGGTGATATTGCCGCTGGACGCCGAGTTCACCCCGACCGGGCAGAGCCCGCTGGTGCGGCACGAGGCGTTCCTGACGGCTACCTGTCCGGCGTGTGGCGAACCGGCCCGGCGCGAGACGGACACGATGGACACCTTCGTTGATTCGTCGTGGTACTGGTTCCGGTACACCGATCCCCAGAACGCGACGGCGCCGTTCGATCCGGCACGGGCCGCGAAATGGACCCCGGTTGACCTGTACTGCGGCGGCATCGAGCACGCGATCCTGCACCTGCTCTACGCCCGGTTCTTCACCAAAGTCATCCGCGACCTTGGCCTGATCGACTTCGGGGAGCCGTTCACGCGCCTCCGTAACCAGGGCATTATCCTGGCCGCCGAAGGCACCAAGATGAGCAAGAGCCGCGGCACCCAGGTTGGTCC
>JACCYX010000294.1 GCA_013696265.1 Chloroflexia bacterium | reverse complement strand
AGTTCGGACCGGAGGCGGGCGGACACACCATCGACCGGATCCGGGCGGGTGAGTGGTCGTTCGCGGTCGATGGCGGTACCGCCCCTACGATTGCCTGCCATGTGCATCAGGCGTTAAGAATTGCGAATGTCTGAGTGATTATCCGAAGTGCATATCAGACGGTTCTCGCCACGCTCCTCCTGCTGGCGGGAATCTGGATGCCGCTTTCCCATCGACCGTCGCTCGTGGGCGCGTGCGAGGAACCGGGAGGCGTTCTGCTCTTGGAACATGGCGACGGAATGGCCATCGTCGACCCGGCGTCCTTCACCATGCACGAGCTGGCGCTTGACCCGGAAGTGCCGCGCGTGGCCGAACGCGCCCGCGACCAGCTGACCGGCATCGTGCCGGGGCGTTGGCATGTGGAGCGAACGCCGGGTGATGGTGGCCTCAGGATCGAGGTGATCGACCGGTGGTCGGGCGACCAGGTGTTCGACATCTCGTTCGCGCGCCGAATCGAACTGGCCGCGTCCGCCGTGTCGCCGTCCGGCCGGTTGACGGTCCACGTGCAGGCCAACAACATCGCATCGGAATTGACGCTGCTGGACGCACACACGGGCGTCAGCCGCCGCGTCGACATTCGGCACGGCGCGCAACTCGCCGCCTTTGCGATCGGCGTGGCGTTCAGTCCCGGCGAACGATGCGTGGCGATCTCGATGGAACGGGCCGGCGGTGGAGGCGCCGAAACGTGGCTCGTCGATCCGGAATCGGGAGAAGTCCTTCCCTTGCCGCTGACGGACATCTTCGTTGTGGCGTGGCCGCCCGATCAGGTTTGGGCAACGACGTTGGGAAGGTCCGCGTGACGCCGGCCCAGCATGTGGGCGGCCATCGCCGCGACGACGATGCAGACAGCGATGCCTACGGCGATCGGCTTGACCCCGAAGATGTCGGTGGCGATGCCGGCCAGGGCCGTCGGCAGGATTGCCGCGATGTTGCCGATCAGGCTCTGGGTGGCGATCACCTGGCCGCGCAGGTTTCCGGGCGTGCGCGAAAGCAGGATTGAACGGGCGGCGACGTTGACCGCCGCCGAGGCGAAGCCAGCCGGAATCGAGAGCAGCATCGCCACGAAGATCAGGGGCGACACCCCCACCGCGTTGGTGAGCTGGTCGAGCGGGAAGAGCAGGGTATCGTTCAGGAAATCGTACGTCTGCTCCACGAACCCCAGCGCCGCCACCATCAGGGCGAAGAGGAACAACGACAGGGTGGCCAGGTATTGCTCGCCGATCAGGTTGGCGAGCCTGGGGGCGAATCGGATTCCCATCACCAGCCCGAGCGCCGCCGGGGCGAAGACGAAGACGGTGTTCTCCTTCGATGTCCCGAGGATCCGTTCGAGATAGAACGGCATGATCACGACCAGGGCGCTCATCCCGACGCCGACGAGCACGTCATCGATGATCGCTTCGAAGGTGAACCGGTCACTCCGCGCGAACCGCCAGCCGTCCCCGAGCATCTGCCGGAGGGTGCGGCCCGATCCCCGGCGCCGGCTTCGATGCTCCTGCATGGCCGGCAGGAGGGCGGCCATGGCCGCCGCGACCAGCCACAGGCACCCGGCCACGACGAAGACGAGTTTCGGGCCGCCGAGCCGCAGCAGGATCGGCGCCGCGATGATGAGCCCCAGCACCTGGGAAATCGTCAGCGCGAGATTGAACATGGCCTGCGCCGCCGTGTAGCGATTCGGTTCCACCAGGTCGGCCAGGACCGACGCTTCCGTTGGGGAGTAGAACTGGTGGATCACCCAGATCCCCAGGGTCGCGGCGAAGACGCCGGCCAGCGACACGTCCGACCCGACCAGCAGCAGCATGAACGTGAACCGGAAGAGGTTGAGCAGTACGAGCAGCCCGCGCCGCGGCACGGTGTCCGCAACCAGCCCGGCGGGCAAGCCGAAGGCGATCGACGGAATGATCGAGCAGATCACGAAGAGCGAATTGAAGAACGTGCGGTCGGAAAGATCGACGACCAGGATCAGCAGGGCGTAGAGCAGCGCCCCCTGCGCGGTTTGCGAGAGCAGGCGCGAGAGCCAGAGCACGCGGAAGTCGAGATCGGCCAGCAGTCCCGGCTCGCCCGATTTGGCCGATGTCGGGCGCCGGCGCAACAGCCTGCCGATCAGGCCCGGAGTCTCGTCGTCAACGAGCACCGGGTTCGAGGCGCCGAAGATGCCGCCGATTGGCTGGATTTCGACGCTCAACGTCTGGACCGCCGTAATCTCGTCTTCGAGCACGGGATCGGGTTCAGGGGGCACGGGTCGGGCCCGGGTCCGCACCGGGCTCTTGCGTGAAGGGGTCGCGGCGGGACGTGACCGGCGGGCGCGCGCCGCACGTTGGGCGGAGCCCCGCGTTTCGATCGCTCGAATGCGGTCGTCGTCAGCGTTGGATCGTGTCATGATCCGGTGCGCTCCCTTGCTCTGTCGCGGCGATTCGTGGAAGGACCGCCCGATGTCGCCGAGCACGGGCGGAGCAAGCTCCGCAACCCTACACAGCGGACGATGCGATTTACGCTCCCGCTGCCCGATCCAGCATGCCACGACGGGGCCGGATAGACCAAGTGAGCGCGCCCCCGACCGTCACTCGACGAAGGGCAGGATGTCCCGCAGGCCGTTCTCGATCGATGTGGTTACCTCGTCCCAGGCGGGCAGGATGTCGAGGAACGCCGTCAGCAGCAGGATGTCGCCGACCAGCAACAAGGCGACCAGCGCCAGCGGCCCGATCAGGCCCAGGTTGTTGAATAGCCTCCCGAGCCGGAGCGCGTTCAGGCTGAAGACGAGGAACAACACCCAGCCGACGCCGACGAGCACCGAACCGAGCACGAGTTGGTCCGGTTGTTCGGGGTCGCGCCAGATCAGGACCGCGATGTTGCCGATCAGCAGGAGCGAACCGGGGATCACCAGCATGGCGACGAGGCCCCACGACATCTGGACGCTCCGGTCGCGGGGGATCAGGCTCGACGTCCGGCGCTGGTGCGGCCAGGCGCCCTCGATCGCGGTTTCGATCGCCTGGATGGTGAGGAGGAGCGCCAGGCACAAGCCGATCAGGAGCCACCAGAGTCGATTGTCGAACGGTCCGAGGGGTATCCGGTCCCAGCTCAGGTCCGGGAAATCAGGCAAGTCGGGCATGGGTACGGTGGCTTCTCAACAGTCTGGATCTGCGAACGGGCGCGCGCAAAATCGGCGCGCAACCGTGGCAGGGTAGCACAATGGGCCGACCGTTCGCGGTCGGCGTAGGGGCTCGTCGTCTTGGACTCGTAGGGTTGCCGAGCTTGTCTCGGCCCGCTGGCGACCCGATTGCCGTCATCCCAACCGTCCGTCATGTCGAGCTTGCGAGACATCCCCCGCGAAGCGGTATTGTGTGTTCGCCAAAGGTGTACCGGCTGCGCCGGAGGATTCCTCGCAAGCTCGGAATGACAAGGTG
>JACCYX010000335.1 GCA_013696265.1 Chloroflexia bacterium | reverse complement strand
GTGTCGGTCACGACCCGCCATGCGCCGGGATTGTCGACCACATCGTCAGCGCTTTGCACAAGCATCCCACCAGTGATCGGACGGTAGTCACGTCGTTGCCCGGTTTCAGGGCCGCGCGCAGGTGCGGCGAGTTGGAGAAGACGCAGGTTTTTCTTCTTCGTTAACACTTGCAATGCATCCTGAGTGAATTCCGGCGCGATGATGACCTCGAAGAACACGCCAGCCAACATTCTGGCGATCGTCTCATCCACCGGGCGATTGAGCGACACAATCCCACCGAAGGCGCTGACGATATCCCCTTCAAGGGCGTGCGTGAAGGCCGCTTCGATCGTATTCCGGGTAGCCAGCCCGCACGGCACGGTGTGCTTGACGATGGACACGGTGGGCTCGGACGAGATGGATGACGCTTGCCAGGCGGCGTCCGCATCCATCAGGTTGTTGAAGGAGAGTTCCTTGCCGTGTAGTTGGGTTGAGTTGAGGAGCCCACTGAGCGGCTGTCCGACGGCGAGCAGCGAATACGCCGCCGCCGCCTGTTGCGGATTCTCGCCGTACCGAAGGTCACCTGACTTCCGCAGACCTACCGCCAATTCATCGGGGAATGCCGAATCCTCTTCCCGCAGAAACTCGGCCACGAGGGAATCGTAGGTGGAGACGTGTTCGAACGCCTTGGCCGCAAGCCGGCGGCGCACCTGGAGATCGACTCCGTCACTGGCAAGCAAGTTGCCGATTCGTTCGTAATCGCCAGGATCGGTCACGACGACAACTGAGGCGTAATTCTTGGCGGCGGCGCGGACCATCGCTGGCCCGCCGATGTCGATCTGTTCGACCTTCTGCTGGATGTCGAGCGACGGATCCTGGACCGCTTGTTCGAACGGATACAGGTTGGATACGAGCAGGTCGATCGGGACGATGTCGTGATCGGCAAGTGTGGCGACATGCTCAGATACATCCATCCGGGCCAATAACCCGCCGTGGATGGCGGGGTGCAATGTCTTGACGCGGCCATTGAGGATTTCCGGATAGCCGGTGACCTGCTCCACCGGTGTCACTTCCAGACCGGCGTCGAGTAGTGTCTTCGCGCTCCCGCCGGTGGAGACGAGTTCGAAGCCCACTCCCACCAGCGTACGCGCAAAATCAACCAAACCTGCTTTGTCAAAGACGCTGACGAGCGCTCGCACGTGACGATGTTCCTTTCGCTGGTCATAAGACCGACCTCGGCCTACTGATGGCCCCGCCAGTGCTCGACATTCGAACGGATCTGATCGGCGTGATCGTGAAGATGCGCCGCGTATGTCGCGAGCCAGTCCGTGGCGGTGTACGGCCTGGATTCGGTGTGGTTGCCGGTTGCTTCCCACGCCCCGTCATCAAGCTGCTGGATCAGGTGGAACGTCGAAGCCCGAACGGCCGCTATCGTCGCGAGGGCCAGGTCGACGGGGAGGTGTTCGTAGCCGAACGACCGCACCCACACGTCCTGGTCGTAGCCAACGATGATGGGCCGCGACTCGGCGGCCATGAGCCGGATTCTCGTAAATGCAAACGTCTCGGAATCCGCACAGTGGATCACGATTTCATGGGCCGACCAGGCATCGCTTGAGGGTTTCCAGTGCCTGGCTTCCGAGGGGCAGTCGTCCCAGGCCGTCCGGAGCACCGCCGGTCCGGCTCCGTACCGCTGAATCAACCGCGTTCGCGTCTCCTCGTTCACCCTTACTCCGTTCTCCGACAGTGTGCGATCCCGTCTCCAACCACGGTATGGTACAGGACGTGATTGACGCTGTGGGGATGTAGCCACTACGAGCGAGCGAGCACCACGGAATCCGTTCGTCCCGACGGTCGAACACCATATACTGTGATCGTAATGCGCTACTGATCGTCACGACTTGCCCAACTTCATTATGGGAGAGAATCCAGCATGGCCTCCGCCAAAAAGTCAACCGTCCGCACCTTCGCCACGAAGAACGATCTTGCCAAGAAAGTCCGGACCCAGGCGATAGATCTCCTGAATCAGCAGCTTGCTGACTCGCTCGACTTGTACTCGCAGACGAAGCAGGCCCACTGGAACGTCAAGGGGTCGGACTTCTACCAACTCCACCTCATGTTCGATGAGCACGCCGCCCATGTCGTCGGCTGGATCGATCTGGTCGCCGAGCGAGCGGTCATGCTGGGTGGCTACGCCACGGGCACTGTCCGCATGTCGGCGGCCGCGACCACGTTGACCGACTACCCAACAGTGGCGACAACCGGGTTGGAGCACGTCACGGCCCTGGTCGACCGGTGGTCGAGCTACGCGGCGTCAACGCGAGCCGCGATCGATACCGCGGATGAAGCCGGGGACCAGGACACCGCCGATCTCTTCACAGAAATTTCCCGGCAGGTGGATATGGACCTCTGGTTCCTCGAAGCACACCTTCAGGGTTAGCCAACGGCATGAGGAGTGTCAGGAGAGATCCTTACGCCGGTCAGACAAGCGGGTTATCTCGTCCCGATTGACGATCGCTCACACCGCCGTCCAGGTATCGGCGACTTCGAGCATTTCCCAACCCTCTTGTTCATTGCCGATGCTCATCGTCAACAATCCGGTGGAGACGCGTTCGAAAAATCCCCATTCCCAGATTGTGCGCAAATCGACGCCGGTGAGCTGGCTGAGAAAACCGCATCGTTCGCGGCCACGCTCGAACGCATCGCCGCTAAGCAGTTCCCGGCTCCACTCCCTCATGGGGACGGCCAGGTCACACGCGGGCTCGGCCAGCAATCCATCCGGGTCAATCAGCTTGAACCGGCCGGGGTGCGTGGGATCGCTGAGGATGTTGGCGCCATGGGCATCGCCGTGCACCAGGACTGACGTTTCCGGAGTGAACTCCGCGATTCGGCTTTCCGCGAAATTGATCGCTTGCTGGATCACCCGGGCCGAACACGGCGCGCCGAGTTCCTCCCAGGTTGCCGTGACGAAATGGCGGAGCCAACGGGCTTTCTCCGCTCCCGTGTTGAGGCCCAAGGGAGCCGGTATCTTCCAGGCTTCGCCCAGGGTGTCGCAGAGAATCCGCATTTGGTTTTCGATGCTCAGGCCCAACACACCGAGCGACGGTCCCAGGTGCTCCAGCAACATCGCATGACGCTCGTTGTCCTGTTTGAGGATCCGCACGTGCGCGCTACCGTCAGCGGCGGCTAGCGTCCGCGTGTCGCCCGCATAGGTTCCGTACGGAGGCATGAGGACCTTGAGGACGACAGGTTCACCGGAACTGGTGGTCGCGGCGGCGACCAGCGATTCGGAGCCGCCAGCAAGGGTGGCTTCGACCGTGAAGAACCAATCGTGTTCAAGCTCGATGAACAGGGATGCCACGCGATGCAGCCAGTTACGCCCCTCGGCGCCTTGAGCGACCGCTTTCTGGCGCACAGCCGCGGGAATCTCGATGTTTTCGTGTTTCATGCGCTCTCGTGCGTCCCGAAAGTCATGCTCTCAAGTACGAATTGAACCGCCGATGCCCGCTCCTGCCCGATACTCAAAGGGATAATAGTTGCTACGAACGTCGAGTAAACCCCGCGCCAACGACGATGAGAGGATATGAAAATGGGAACGCTGCTCGTCAGGCATGCCGATGTTCTCGTCACGATGGACGGCGAGCGGCGGGAACTCCGCCACGCGGGGCTCTTCGCGCGGGACGGCTTCATCGAACAGGTCGGTCCATCGGAGGGCCTGCCGGACACCGCCGACGAGGTCATGGACCTGCGCGGGCAAATCCTGCTGCCGGGTCTCATCAATTGCCATCATCACCTCGACCAGGTGCTGACCCGGAACCTGCCCAGCGGGCAGAACACCAACCTCTTCCCCTGGCTTCGCGCCCACTATCGCGTCTGGGCCGGCCGGACGCCGGAGGACTCCCGGACGGCGACGATCGTCGGCTGCGCCGAACTGGCGTTCTCCGGCTGCACGACGGTCTTCGATCATGCCTACGTCTTCCAGAACGGGTGCAGGGTCGATGACCAAATCGCCGCCGCCGCCGAACTCGGCGTGCGGTTCGTGGTGTCGCGGGGCAGCATGTCGCTGGGCGAATCGCGGGGTGGGTTGCCGCCGGACGATTGCGTCGAGACCGAAGACGACATCATGGACGACTCGGTCCGGGTCATTCAGCGGTATCACGATCCCGCCCCCGGCTCGATGCTGCAAATCGTGTTGGCCCCGTGCTCACCGTTTTCCGTCACGCCCAACCTGATGCGAGAATCCGCGAAGCTGGCGCGGGAGTACGGCGTCAAGCTGCATACTCACCTGTGCGAAACGCTCGACGAGGAACGCTACACCCTTCAGCACGACGGATTGCGGCCGGTGGCACTGATGGAAACCTTCGATTGGGTCGGCGACGACGTGTGGTACGCCCACGCGGTCCACGTCAACGACGACGAGATCGGCCTGTTCGCCCGGACGGGAACCGGCGTCTGTCATTGTCCTTCGTCCAACATGCGGCTGGCGTCCGGCATCGCCCCAGTCAAGAAATACCTGGCGGCGGGCGTCAAGACCGGTCTTGGCGTCGACGGCTCGGCCAGCAATGACGGATCGAACCTCCTCGGCGAAGTCCGGCAGGCGATGTTGCTGGCCCGACTCAGGATGGGGCTGCGTCCGCCGGAGGGACCCGGTACCGATCTCTCGACGTCCGACCCGCAACGGGCAGGCGAGTGGATGACCGCCCGCGAGTCGCTTGAAATCGCGACCCGAGGCGGGGCGGCGGTGCTGGGACGAACCGACATCGGGTCGCTGGAGCCGGGCAAGTGCGCCGACTTCTTCACCCTGGACCTGAATTCGCTCGGCTACGCGGGCGGACTCAGCGATCCGGTCGCCGCCGTGGTCTTTTGCGCCCCGACTCGCGCCCGGCACACCGTAATTGGTGGACGCCGGATCGTGAGCGACGGCGAGATCGTGTCGCTGGATATCCCGCCGGTCATCAGGGACCACAACCGCAACGCGGCACGGCTGGCGTCGCTCGCTTGAATCAATTCGCCCGGGGCGATTGCCAGACGGCGGGCCGTGATGGCGCGGATTCCAGGGTGGTGAAGAGGGCGTCGTAGGCCGGTTTGGGTTGCAACTCCTCGTCGAAGGGCAGGGGGCGGCGTGGCTCACCGTCCTCCCGAGGGTAGTCCTCCTGAAGCCAGGTGTAGCGATCGGTGAGGCCAAAGGTCATGAGCGAAGCGACGGCTGGTTCGGCGAGCGCCACCTCCAGGTACCGCTGATACGCCTCCGCAACCGCCGCGTCCCGGACCGCGATGTCGGCGGGCAAGCCGTCGTCGAGCACGTCCATTTCGGTGATCAGGATGGCCAGGCCGCGATCCGCGAGTTCTGAGAGGAACTGGCTATAGCCATCGGCGTCGAATCGCTCGGCGAAGTCGAAGGCGTCCAGGTGGGCCTGCACGCCGAAAGCGTTCACCGGCACGTTCGCGTCGAGCAGGCTGTCGAGCACGATGAGCGCGTTGCGTTGCCGGTCGGCCGCCGCGTCGAACTCGTTATCAGTCTCGAAGCCGAACTCATTGAGGACGAGGAGGGCATCGGGATCGGTGGCGTGGGCCAGCTCGAAGGACTCGGCGATGAAGGAGGGTCCGATCGTTTCGTACCACGGGTAGTCACGGCGCAGGCCATCAGCTTCGTGGGCGTCGATCACCTCGTTGACCACGATCCAGCCCGCGGCCCGCCCCCGATAGCGATCGACCACGGCTTCAAGGGTGTCGTAGAGCAGGGTGCGGGCGGTCGCTTCGTCCAGCCCCCACAGGTCGTCCTCGGTCCAGCCTTCGCCGAATCCTTCGTCCCAGACGAGGTGGGCGCCGAAGACCAACTGCTGTTGCGCCTCGGCGAGCGCGAAGAACTGGTCACCGAAAGAGAAGTCCAGGTCGGCATCGGGGGTCGGGCGCAGCTTGTACCAGAGCAAATCATCCTCGGTGAAGAGGATCGCCGCCTCGTGGTTCACGAGGGCGGGGTAGGTGTCATCCAGTTGCCAGGTCGCGAGCGACGTGCCGTAGACGATGCCGTTCTCCGCCGCCGGCAGCCACAACGGCGTCCGGGTGTATTCGACGACC
>JACCYX010000259.1 GCA_013696265.1 Chloroflexia bacterium | reverse complement strand
CGATCTACCGAGCAACCGGTTGGCATTTCCTTGGTGAGACAGGTGCGGAGACGTATATCCGTCTCGCGGACGGTCGGCTCCATCACAAACGCAGCATCTATTCCAAGTACGGCTCCAACAACATCGCGCACCTGCGAGCGACCGGTGTACCCGCGCACGGCCACCTCGTCGCCAGCAAGTTTCGCTACGCCTACGTTCTGGATCGAACCTGGGAATGGCGGCTGCGGGCCGCGCCCGTACCGACACCACCCCGGACGCGTCCTCCACCATGACCCCTGGGAGCGACGGCTGCAGCTTAACAAACGTGCCCGGCAATGTCTTGTCCACATTGCCGGGCCAGAAAGAGAACCGTGATGATTTCTTCCACAGCCATTCTACAAGGTATCGACGTCGTGCCACCACGCCGAAGTCTTGCCGTTAATCACGATGGTGATGGTGAACGACCGAAGCTCGCCGACGTTGCCTGTGGCACGCCAGAGCGCGTCTACATTGCCTCACCGATCTCCACCTACCAAACACCCCGCTACGACCGCATGCTGACCGAGATCGCCCAGCACTATCCGCGCGCGGAAATCCTCCAGGCACGTCACCTGTTCCAATCGACCGCTGATTGGCGGCGACGCTGGCCGCAGCTTCTCCCTACGTTGACCGGCCTCGTCTTCTTCAGTGATGTCGATTCAACCATTGGCCTGGGCGTCTGGAGTGAGATCCAGGATGCGGCCGACCGGATCCCGGTCTGGTTCCTCGACGATGACGGTAGGTGGCATTCGCTCGACCACGTCGCCGTTCATGTCACCGGACAAAACCTGTCCCGGTTTGCCACGGTGCAAACCCCGGGATCGTTCGGCACGGTGCCCGTCGCCCGTGACGCCCTGCCCAAAGGCGGTGCGTGATGGCCCGTCCCCCAATCACCCGGGCGAACCCCTACACGCCGAAACGGGGGCGATTCGTTGGCCTTACCTTCACCAGTGAGCGTCAATACCGCAATGCCCTCGCCCGAGCCAAGGGGTACGACTCCTGGTCGGCCCAGCAGCGATCCCGGCGCCCCGCCGGGTCCCCAGCCGCGATTCGTCAACTTCGTCCTGCGGAACGGCGCGCCCGCGATCGGGCGCTCGATGCACTGCAGATGATGCGCCGCGAGGGGCTTTCGCTCACCCGCGCGGCGAAAAGGGCCGGTACCACGCCAAACGCCGTGCGCCGGCACGCCGGGCGTGCCCTGGAGCAGACAGGCTCCGGAGGGTATCGCGCGAAATCCTACGACCGCATGGTGCGGGAAATGCGGTTCCTGACCCGGGAGGGCGTTATCGTCCTCCCCGTCCGGGATTCCCGCTCGGCCTCGAAAATCGCCCACTATATGGGTGCCGTCGACCACTACCTGCGCACCGGTGACGACGCCCGGCTGCGACGATTTCGGGGAAAGGGTGTCTGGGTCGACAAACGATTCCGGCCCTTCATCACCGACCTGGACCTACTCGACCGCCTGGCGAACGCCGGGGAGGTCAGCTTCGAAGAGCTGTACGCCCGTGCTGCCTAACCAATGAAGGAGAATGGTGATGACTACCAATCCGATCAAGACCGATGCTCGGCACGCGCGCCGACACCGCGCGCTGCCCAAGGATGCCCGATGTTCCTGTGGGGAAGCCGATGCACGCTGCCTGATCCCAACCGGCGAACGGGTGACCTGCTATGCCTGCCAGTCCTTGCAGGCGGGACGTTCCGCCACGGAGCGCCACCACGTCGCGGGGCGTCACAATCTGGATACCACCGTTCCCATTCCCAACAACGAGCACCGCATCCTCAGCGATCGGCAGCAGGATTGGCCACGCGGCACCTTCCGGAATCCGGATCAGAGTCCCTTGCTCCAGGCTGCCGCCGCGATTCGGGGCTGGCTGGACATCCTCATCCTCATCCTTGAGCGCGCTGTCGGGTGGATTCCGGGCTTCCTCGAAGCCCTCGATGCCTGGCTCTGCGCGCGGATTGGGCCGGAGTGGGGGCATGAGTTCAGGGTCGCGCATCCACTTCAGGTACCGCCTGCATCGAGCGGAGGTGGACGATGAACGCACCGACGACATGGGACCCCTTGACCATTGCGGTCCGCCAGTGGCACGAACCAATCACCGATGAAAGGGCCGAAGCAGGTGGCAAGGGGGCAACATCACGATACGAC
>JACCYX010000334.1 GCA_013696265.1 Chloroflexia bacterium | reverse complement strand
ACCTGGTCCCGCGTCGTCTATACTGCTGTCCGGTATATCGCAAGGGTGTCACGTCATTCGGCACCTTGCCTCGGGGTGGCGGCCAGGCCTGGAAGGAATGCGGCGAGAGGTGGATTTCGTCATTGGCTTGCTCAGGGCGGTACTCATGATGGGCTTCGTGGTGGCGGTCATCGTCGCCCTCGCCGGCCTGTTCATGATCGTGTTCGGCATCGCCACCGGGATCGACCGCCGGATTCAGGACTAGCGCCCTGGTTGCGGACGGAACGATCCATCTCCCTGTGACGTTCTTCATTCACGCCGTCCCTAGACGGTGGAACGAACGTGGGTCGTATCGCGACATGACGTATTTGGGAGGCTGCCACCCAAGTCGAGTGGCCGTTCCCTTGAACGAGAAGGAGCACGGAATTGAGATCGTCCTCGACCATTGGCCACAAGGGAAACCCCGCACGGACTCCGGCGCGACTCCTGACAAGTGCGCTGGTGACGCTGGGTCTGTTCGCCTCCTACGTCGCGATGCTGGCTCCCGCTTCGGCCCAAACCACGTCGTCCATCGCCGGGTACATCCCGGACACCGCGCTCGTTTCGGCGGAATTCGAAATCGACCCCCAATCGGATCAGGTCATGCTCAGCGCCGAGTTGCTTGAACGGGCGAACCTTGGCGCACTCCTCAGTGAAGATGACCTTGACGAGTTTGAAGAGGGTCTGGGGGCAGTCAGCCTCTTCGCCAGTGGCGATGCCGCCGTCTTCCTGACCGAACTGCCGATCGACGAAAGTGTCACGCTCGACGACATCACGTCGGACGCGGCGAATGTCACGACGGATCCAGAAAGCACCCTTGGCGGGGAGATTCCTCAGGGCTGGGCCGTCGTCATCATGCCGGACGATCCGGACTCGATGTTCAACCTGTATTCAAGCGCAATCTTCCAGGGCGAAATGGCCTCGGCTGAAGAAGTCGACTACAACGGCTACACGATCATGACGCAGGCTGGGGCCGACGAGTTCAACCCCGGTGTTTCGATCGCCCTCGTGGACGACGTGATCGCCCTCGCCTCCCAACCCGAAGACATCGAGACGGTGATCGACACCGCCACCGGCGACCTCGATCCGCTTTCGGACAGCGCGGGGTACACCGACGTTCGGTCCGCCCTGGAAACCGACGTCCTCAACTTCGGCTACGTGAACGGCCCAGCCCTGCTCGATGCCCTGGATGCTCAGGACCCGGAAGCATTGGCTACCATTCCGGAAGACCTGGCGGCGTCATTCGGGGCGCACCAAGGATACGCCTTCTGGGCCGATGACCCGGGCTTCCGGCTGGACACCATCGCCCTCGCGGCTGAAGGCGCCGACATCCCGGCGGCAACCTCGTTCGAACCGGCATTTACCGAAAACCTGCCGGCCACCTCGCTCGTCTACGTCGGCGGCGCCGATCTCGGCCAGAATCCGGGCCTCAACGCCCTGGCGCTACTTTTCGCCCAGGAACTCGTGGCGGGCAACTCGTTTGGAGAGTCAACGCCGGTGGTGGATGCCGAAGCCCAGGCCGAGGCGATCTTCGCCGAGGCTGAAGGCGTGCTGGGTTTCAACCTCAAGACCGATCTGCTCGACCAGCTTGTTGGCGAGTGGGCGATGGCCGGTTCCGTGGCCGACATCACCGGTCCCGCACCGACCGGCAGTGCCGTGTTCGTGACAGAGGTTGACGACCCCGAGCCCGTCTCCGGAATTCTCACGACCCTCACCAACATCGTCGCCTCGCAATCCGGCGAGGGCCTCACGCTGACGTCCCGGACGGTGAACGGCTCCGATGTAACGGTGGTCGATCTCTCCGAGAGCGGCGCGCCGCTGGTGCTTGAATTCGGCGTCGTCGAAAACCAGCTCATCATTGGCGTCAACGAAGGCATCGACGGCTTCGTCAGCGGCCCGACCGACGCGCTAGCCGATGACGCGATCTTCCAGGATACCTTCGCCGAACTGCCGGGTGAAGTCACCTCGATCGCCTACGTCAATGTCCAGGAAATCCTGCCGCTGGTCGAGGACGTGATCGCGCAGACGTCGACAACGACGCTTGACGCCGACCCGGCCTGTGGCGATTACGATACCCAGATCGATGCCCAGGCAGCGTACGACGAGGACGACTTCGAGAACTTCATTCTCGACCTCGATTTCGACGGCGAAGCCTGCGAGGATTACTTTGACCCAAGCACGCCGGACCCCAGCGCCACGGGTGTTGGCGACATCAACATCCTCTCCGTGGGCTCCGTGATGTTCGCTGACGGTGACGCGGTGGGATCGAGCACGATCATCCTGATTGGCGAGTAATCACCATCAGGTCAATCGGATCGCAACAGAAGCAGGGGCGCTCGAAGTGAGCGCCCCTGCTTCATTGCGAACGAATCTCGCGATACAATGCTCCCCTGTGAAGAACGCGCCGCTACCGATGAGGGACCCTGATGCCAGTAGATATGCAGTTGCTCCGCGACCTGACCCAGACACCAGGAATCGCCTCCCGCGAGGACAAGGTGCGGGAAGTCGTCGCCACCCACCTCGGCCCGCTGGTCGATGACTTGTCGGTCGACGCGCTCGGAAACCTGATCGGCCACCGCAAGGGCAATGGCGGACCGCGCATCGCGATCGCCGCCCACATCGACGAGATCGGTTTCCTCGTCCGTCACGTTGACGACAACGGGTTCCTCCGGGTCCAGCGGGTGGGAGGGTTCGACCCGCGAGTGCTCGTCGCCCAACGGGTGCTCGTCCACACTCGTCAGGGAGACTCTGTCCCCGGCGTATTCCAGCCAGCCTCCAAGCCTATCCACCTGATGCAGCCCGGCGAGGCCAAGGACCTGAAGCTGGAAGATCTCTTCGTCGATCTGGGCATGGCCGCCGAGAAGGTGAAAGACCAAGTCCGGATCGGCGACATGGTGACGCTCGATCGTGACCTGGTTGCGGTCGGCGATACGGTCGTCAGCAAGGCGCTCGACGACCGAGTGGGCGTCTACGTGATGATCGAGGCGGTCCGCAAGGCCACCGCCAGCACCGCCGAAATTTACGCGATCGCCACGACACAGGAGGAAATCGGGCTGCGCGGCGCGCATGCCGCCGCTTACTCAATCGACCCCGATATCGCGATCGCGCTCGACGTCACGATCGCGGCCGACATTCCAGGCGGCACACCGGACGCCCACGTCACGAAGCTGGGCGGCGGCACCGCGATCAAGATTCTCGACAATAGCCAGATCGCCAACCCAAAGGTTGTCGATCACCTCCGCGAACTCGCGAAAGAACACGATATCCCGCACCAGTTCGAAATCCTGCCGTTCGGCGGCACCGATGCCGGGGCGTTCCAGACCAGCCGGGGCGGCACCGCGACCTCGACCATTTCGATCCCGACGCGCTACGTCCACACTGTCAACGAGATGGCCCACGTCGATGACATCCAGGCCAGCGTCGACTTGCTGGCCGCCTTCCTCAACGCCGCCGGGACGAAATCCTACGCCTACAGTCTCGAAGGCCGATCCTGACCGGCCGCGACACGGAGTGGCTTCCCGGTTCGTTTAGAGTGCGAGAGGTAGTCGCTGACGCCGCTTCGCGACGGGACAACGAGATCAAGGCTATTCCGACGGGGTGGCACGCAGAAGGAGCAACGATGATGTCTTCCAGTTCGGACTCCTCGCCATTCGGGCGTTTCGCCCGGAGCGTCACCAAGAGCGCGCCCCTGCATTCGCGCCGGGACCTGCTTCGCTCCGCCGCGGTGCTCGCTTCGGCCGCTGGTCTAGCTGGCGGCTGCATCGCCAGCGTCTCTACCCGGGAGTCTTTCGCTCACCTTGCGGCGCAAGACGACATCGAAACCGGCGTCGAGATCGCCATTCCGTTCAATCCCTTTGGACTCCCGGTCACGCTCGATCCACACCGGGCCCCGAACTGGGGACCGTTCTGGGTCCTGCTGCCGCACGTCTGGACGGGCTTGCTGGCGTTCGACGAACTCGGCGCGGTGGTCACTGACCTGGCCGACTCGGTCACGCCGAACGACACGGCGGATGTCTGGACCGCGACCCTGAAGCCCGACCTGATGTTCGCCAGCGGGAACCCGATCACGGCCCAAACGTTCGTTGACAGCTGGCGTCGGGCCCTGAATCCACAACTTCCATCGCCGATGGCGTCGTTCATGGAGCTGGTCGAAGGTTTCGATGCGTTCGTGGCTGGCGAAAGCGACGAAATCGGCTTCACCGTCGTCGATGATGCCACCATCGAGATCAGGCTTTCGGAACCATACTCATCCTTTCCCGCGTCGCTCGCGACGTTCGTGTGGGCGGCGGTCGATCTGGCCGTCGTCGACGATCCCGAGGTAGCCGAGTCGTTTTTGGCGGGGGCCGGGGCGGGACTCTGGCGGTTCACGGAATTGGTCGATGGCGAGCGGATCGTGATGGAGCCGAATCCCAACACCTCGACTCCAGTATCCCCATCCCTGGCGAGGATCACCTGGCAAATCCTCGACGGGCCGGAAGCCGATAACCTCGCGCTCGACCTGTACACCAGCGATGCCGTCGTCTCCGTCGACGTGCCCGCGTCCCTTTCGGAATCGGTTCAAGGCAATGAGACGCTCGCCTCGGAACTCATAACGGTCGAGTCGAATTCCTCGACCATGGCGATCGGGATGGATTTCAACCAGGCGCCGTTCGATGACGTGCGCGTGCGACAGGCCATCGCCGCGGCGATCGACCGTGACGCCTGGGCGAACGAGATTTGGTCCAACGAGTTCGTGGCCGCTACCAGCCTGGTGCCCCCGGCCGTCGCCCTGACCTCAGGTTACGAGCCGGTTGAGCCGCTGCCGTTCGACTCAGGTCGCGCCGCATCGCTTGTCGCTGAGGGCGGCGTCGATGGAGAAGAGAACGCGCCGGATATCGTCTACTACCAACCGGTTTCCGATAGCCCGGATCACATCGCGCGACACGCCGCGCTGCTGGAAATGATCTTCACGAACTCCGGCCTCACGATTCGGCATGATGCGACGTTGACCGACGAGCAGGTCAACGCCTTGCAAGGCGACAACGGTGGCCGCCAGTTCGATATCGTCTGGTGGTGGACCGTGACCGACACAGCCGCGCTGGTTCAGACGATCGGGTCATCGACCTCGCCGTACATGGCGGGCTGGTTCAACTGGTCGCCGGAGTTGGCCGGCATCGACGGCCAGGCGCCTGGCGAGACGGCCACCCACTTCAACGACTTAATTGCCACGGCGAACGCGAGCACGGAACCAGAAGCGCGCAACGAGGCGCACCGGATGGCCGAGCAAATCCTGATCGACAACGCCGTCTACGTTCCGCTCGGCCACTGGGTCCAGCGGTACCTGCAGAAGCCCTGGCTGCAGGGGACCCGGCAAGGTCCGTGGTCAGGCCGGATTCCGGTCCGGTTCGACGCCGACGTGGT
>JACCYX010000247.1 GCA_013696265.1 Chloroflexia bacterium | reverse complement strand
CTCACCGGCGACATCCGGCGCCTGCCTCAGCATCCACAGGCCGGCAAGCGGATGGTCGGGCGCCTCTCCGAATTGTTGCGAGGCGATCACGCCGGCCTGACCACCGTGACCCTGGATCGCCACTACCACCACAAGCAGGAACACAATCAAGGCGCGAAACATGGACGACTCCTGGCCATCACCTGGCGCTTTCGGCGGTGCTCGGGATTCGAGCGAGGCGAACGTCGAGAGGGCGCGACGGGTGACATGAGAGTCATCTTGCGGACGGAGGAACGAGATTGGGAGTGGAGAAATGACGGATTCCGGCAACCCGGAAGGAACTCCGTATACTCACCGATCTGATGAGAGCGGCGGGAGTATACCCATCACTCCCGCCTTGGCGACGGCCTTGCCGCGAGTGGCCACCCCAAGCTTGGCGAGAATATGCGAGACGTGGTTGCTCACGGTGCGCCGGCTCAGGTAGAGGGTTCCGGCGATTTCCTCGTCGGTAAGTCCGCCGGCCGCCAGTTTGAGGATGTCGAGTTCCCGCACGGACAGCGTGTCGGCACCCGCGAGGCGTGTCGTGGGAGCGCCATTCGTTGCCGTCGGCGAAATGATGTCCGCGATCAGGAGCACGTCGTCGAAGGCAAGGGTCCGGCCATCCCGGCGCGCTGACTCGAACCGGTCCGTGCCCAGAATGCCCCGCGCGATGGCGTCGATCCGCGCGCAGGCTGCCTTCGTGAACGGAAACGCATAGGACGTGCCGGACACCGCCTCGGCGTCGATGAGCGCGTCCGAGGCGCCAAGCAGCTTCGCGGCCTCCACTGCGTACCCGTGCTCCGCCGCGATTTCCGCCAAACCAACGAGGGGATCGACCTTCCACCAGTTCGTGTCGATGCCGTGCCAGAGCACCAAGGCCTTGCGGTACGACGCCACCGCCTGGCCTGGCTCACGTCGAACCCTCGCCAACCGCGCCAAACTGAGCCGCGCCCGTGCCTGATTCGTGGTGTGGCCCAATGCCTGGGCGATTTCCAACGCTCGCTGTGCCTCCGCAAGCGCCAGTTCCTCATCTCCCATTCCCATCGCGATCGTACTCATCGCCAAATGGGCCGACGATTCTTCCGCCCTTGCCCCGAGTTCTATCCACAACGCGCACGCCCGCTCGATGGCGGGAAACGCTTCCTCCCAGCGTTCAAGGGCCGCGGCGCACAGACCGTACGTCTGGAACGACCCGGCAACGCGGATGCGATCACCAAGCCGTTCGGCGAACTGTCGATAGTCCCGGATGAGCACCATCGCTTGCTCGATCTCGCCCTGGGACCACAGCAGCATCGCAAGCGAGGATTTGGCTCGCGTCACCAGGTCCAGGGGAGCCTCGGGTGGTGCATGCGCCAACCCCCGTTCCAGCCAGGCGCGGCCTTCGCGGAAGCGATTCTGGAAGTGCCAGAACTGGCCAAGGGCCCCGGCAAGCCGAAGCAAGCCCAAACTGTCACCCGACTCCGCGAGAAATGCCAAGGCGGTGCGACAGTTGGGCCATTCGACCTCGACCCGGCGCAGGCGGTCGTCGAATCGTTCGCCTGACCCAACGCGATTGGGCAGATGACCATCGCCAAAGGCAGCGTAAAACGTCGCGTGTGCCGCCATCGCCGTCTCCAGTTCCTCGCGCTCTTTGAGTTGCTCCAGCCCGAATTCCCGAATGGTTTCCAGCATCGTGAAGCGCGGTCTGTTCCCAACACCGTCCGAAGGATTGACCAGGCTCGCGTCCACCAGCACAGTCAACGACTCCAGCGTCGCGTTGGCCCTGGGCGAGGTGTCGCCAGTAACCGCGGCGGCGGCCGCCAGCGTCCATCCGCCAGAAAAAACCGACAACCGGCGCAAGAGCCGCTGTTCATCCGGTCCGAGCAGATTGTAACTCCAGGCGATTGCGCTCCGGAGACTCGTGAGGCGTTCGGGTCGGTCCCGCGGCCCATGCGTCAGCAAGGTCAGGCTCTGGTCGAGACGATCGCGGATTTCGGGCAGGGAGAGCGCGGAGCAGCGAGCGGCGGCAAGCTCGATCGCGAGGGGGAGGCCGTCGATCCGCCGGCAGATCGCCTCGACCAGGGGACGGTTTTCGTCCGTAAATGCGAATTCGGCGCGAATCATCCGCGCGCGTTGAGCGAAGAGTTGCGCCGCGAATGACCCGCCGTGCCGATCTTCGCCATCAGCACTCGCGTCACCGCGAACGGGCAATGGGGCGATCCGAAACAGCTGTTCTTCGGACAAATGCAGGGGCACGCGGCTGGTGACGAGCACCTTCAGGTTTGGACAGTTTGTGAGAAGCGCCGCGAGGTCGCCCGCCGCCGCCGTCAACCGCTCGAAATTGTCGAGCACCAGCAGGGCTCGGCGATCCCGGATGAAGTCAATCAGGCGATGCAACACCGAAGACTCGGAATTTTCACGAAGGCCCAGATTGCGTGCGATGGACGAAGACATCACGGTAGGATCGGTCAGCGACGCCAGGTCGACAAACCAGACCGCATCCCGAAACGCATTCCCCATCCGGTCCGCGATGGCGACCGCGAGCCGTGTCTTCCCGACACCACCCGGTCCGATCAACGTGACGAGGGGAACATCGTCGCGCTGGAGCAGGCGTTCCAGGGCCGACATCTCGGCGTCGCGCCCGATCAGTGGCGTCCTGAGTCGGGGAAGGTCGGGCGGGGTTTCGAAACGGCGCGTCATCGTTAGTCCGGCGCGCTCGGGAGGCTGGCCGGCCTGGGACGGGCCAGGCTCTGGTTTCTGGATCATGCGGCACCCGGACACGATGAAAGGAGGAGGTGAGACCCGCACCCATCTTAACACCCGAGCCCAGCCAACTCAATCAGGGGCACAATTCCACGGCTAATTGCCTGATCAATGAACAATACGGCCCGCCACTCACGCCGCCTGAACCGCGCCTTTCGGAGGCGGTCAATCTTGACACGGAGTGGTCAAAGTTGGTATCGTTCTCTGTGTTAGCACTCTCTTCAGAAGAGTGCTAACACAGACAGGAGTTGACGAACTGTGGAGATCAACCAGCCAGAAGCCGTGGTCTTGACGGAACGTCAGCAGGCGATCCTGAAGCTGATCGTGCAGGAATATGTGGCCACGGGCCGTCCGGTCGGGTCCAAGACCCTGACCGAACGCTATCCCGTCGGCGTTTCGTCGGCCACCATCCGCAACGAGATGGCCGACCTCGAACAGGCCGGGTTCCTGCAGCAGCCGCACACGTCGGGCGGTCGGATCCCGACCGACCGCGGCTATCGTTACTACGTGCACCGGTTGATGGGCGCCCCGGAGCTATCGTCGGGCGACCAGATCATGATCCGGCATCAGTTCCGGCAGGTGGAGTTCCAGCTCGACCAGTGGGTCGAGTTTGCTGCTTCGGTGCTGGCCGAAACGGCCGGCAACGTCTCGATCGTCTCCGTGCCGCGCACCCTGGTGGCCCGGATGCGCCATTTCGAGTTGATCTCGTTGCAGCCGCGACTGGCGCTCTTGATCCTGGTAACCCAGGAAACGGCGGTCCGGCAGATGATGGTGCACTTGCCTGAGGATACCGACCAGGCGGAACTGAGCCGGCTGGCCGATGCGCTGGTGACGGAAACGCGCGGCTTGAGCGCCGACGAAATCGAGCGCCAGGTTGACGGCTCGACCGATCTCGCACGATACGTGCTGGAGCAGATCACCTTTGGACTGCGCGGTCTCAACTCGGTCGAGCGGACCCAGATCCGGCATTCCGGGATCGAGAACATACTCGGCCAGCCTGAGTTTGCCGGAGAAGAAGCCCAGAGCGTGCTCGACCTGTTGCGCGGCGGCGCCCTGCTCAGCGCCGTGTTGCCGCAGCTCTCGGCTGGAAATGATGTGCAGGTTTTCATTGGCGACGAGAATCCGGCCGATGCCCTGCGCCGCTTCGGCGTGGTGATGGCGACCTACGGCATCAACGGCGAGGTCACCGGCATCCTCGGTGTTTTGGGGCCGACGCGGATGTCCTACTGGCGGTCGATTTCGTCGGTGCGGTACATGGCGCGATTGATGAGCGACCTGATGGAGGATCTCTATTCCTCGTGAGACAGACGACGACATACCGATCCGGGTAGGGGCGGCCCTTGTGGC
>JACCYX010000246.1 GCA_013696265.1 Chloroflexia bacterium | reverse complement strand
ACCGCACCTTGCCCTGCTCCTTCGCCTTGAGCATCGCCTCCGCCGAACCGCCGGGCGCGAAGATGCGGTCCGGGTCCTCCTCCCACACCACCTCATGGATCTGCCAGAGATCGAGGTAGTCGGTCTGCAGCAGTTTCAGGCTCCCTTCGAGTTTCTCCATTGAGTGGGTGGCCACCCGGTCGTGGGCGCAATCCTTCGTCATCAGGAAGGCCTTGGCACGGTAGCCATCCATGGCCAACGCCAGGCCCATCCGGCGCTCGCTCTCACGTTCGTTGTATTCCCAGGCGTTGTCCAGGAACGTGACGCCGGCGTCGATCGCTTCGTGAACGATGCGGATCCCGTCATTCTCATCGGGCTTGGCGATGTGGGCGCCACCGAGCCCGAGAAGCGACACGTGTTCGCCGCTGGTGCCGAACGGTCGGGTAGGTATGGCCATGCTTGTCTCCTGCTGGATGCGATCGAGCGCCTGTATCCAGATCATCGCATGGGCGGGGGAATTGTCCAAGTCCGGCTTCGCGATCACGAATCCTGTGCGACTATTCCCGGGGGCACGCATCGGATGGGCGCTGGATCGCGCGGTCAGCCCATTGTCGACAGGTACACCAGGGATAACCCAGGCAATGACCATGTACAGAACCTACTTCCGGCGTCTCTACGACGTGATCGAGGAAATGGTCGGCTCACAGGGGCACAACATCGAGTTGGCGGCGCAATGGGTGGCGGAGACGATTACGGCCGGCGGCATCGTCCACCTCTTCGGCAGCGGACATTCGCACATGGTCGCGGAAGAGGTCTTCCACCGCGCCGGCAGCCTCCTGCCGCTCAACCCGATGCTCGACCAGAACCTGACATTCCTCGGGCACCTGAACGCCACGATGCTGGAGCGCACCAGCGGCTACGGCCAGGTGGTGGTCAATTCGCACGACATACGGCCAGGCGAGGTCGTGATCGTCATCAGCAATTCCGGGGTCAACCCGGTCCCGATCGAAGTCGCCGAAGCGGCGAAGGCGCGCGGCGCCCGAACGATTTCGATCACGTCCGTCGAGCACTATCGCGCCGCCCCCTCCCGCGTGGCGAGCGGCAAGCGCCTGGGCGATGTGACGGACCTCACGATCGACACCCATGTGCCCCACGGCGACGCCCTGATTGCGATTCCCGGTCTGGAAACGCCGGTCGGCGGGGTCTCGTCAGCGGTCGGAATCGCCATCATCAACGCGATCATCGTGGAAACCGCTTCGTTGATGATGAAATCAGGGGTCACGCCGCCGGTGATTCCGTCGATGAACGTGCCAGGCGGGGACGAGCGGATGGAAGCCCTGGTCGAGCGGTACGGTGACCGCCTACCCCTGCTCCGCCACGCTTGATACGGAATTCGGGTGGAGAGTTGATGATCCAGATTCCGTACGGGCGGACCTGGTTCGACCGCCACCGACACCTCACCCCGCCTGGGTCTGGTCGATCCTGTTGTCCGCCCGGAACCCACCCGGCGCGGAACCATCACGGTGTACCCGAAGTCCGTATGTCACGGAATCCGGGCAGAGCCGGCGCGGGCGGACGACAGATTCGACAAGACGATGGTTCGCCGGATCCGGTTCTCGGTCGAATCAGGTCCGCCCGTACTGCGTGCACACTCCAGCGACCCGCACGCTGACCGGTCAGTCGATCCGCTTTTCCTGTTCGGCGGAGAGCGTTTGGGTCCGCTGGTAGGCGGCAAACGCGGCCTTGGAGAGGACCGTGCGTAGCCCGCCCTTCTCCATTTGGTAGATCGCCTCGGCGGAGGTGCCGCCCGGCGACGTGACCATGTTGCGCAACTCGGCCATGTGCTTGCCGGAGTGCCGGGCGAACTCCACCGAGCCGGAAACGGTCTGGAGCACGATCTCTTCGGCCAGGCGCCGGGGGAACCCCATATGGACCCCTGCGTCGATCAGGGCCTCCATCATCATGAAGACGTAGGTGGGTCCGGTGCCGGAGAGCGCGGTGGCCATGTCGACGTATTTCTCGGTGTCGACCTCGATTTCCTCGCCAAGGGCGGCCAGGACTGCCTTTACCTGAAGTCGCCGCTCGTCTGGCACATCGTGGGTCCCACACCAGACCGACATTCCCTGCCCAATCTGGGCGGGGGTGTTCGGCATCACGCGGATGACGGCGGCGTGATCGAGCCCACGCCGCAACGAGCTGAGGCTGGCGCCCGCCAGGATCGAGATCACGACCTGGCCGGCCCCCAGGCTACCTTTCAGTTCACCCATCACCGTCGCCAGCACCTGGGGCTTGATCGTGAGGAAGACCAGGTCCGCGCCCTCGGCCACCTCGCGGTTGTCTCCAATCACCCGCACGCCGAAGCGCTCGGTGAGCCGCGACTGCCGGTCGGAGCGCGGGTGGCTGGCGACGATCTGGCCGGGCCGCACGATACCCTTGCCGAGCAAGCCGGCAATCATCGACTCGGCCATCACGCCAGCGCCGATGAATGCCAGCCGAACGCCCGAGAGGTTAGGTTCCCGCTCTGCTGGACGGGCTACCGCTTCTCCGCGCAAGAGATTCCTCCTTCGTCGGAATGACAAACAGACTTTGGCTCTGGACGTGTGTGTCACACTCGTTACCGTCTCCGCGCCCAGCGGGCGCGGCCCGATGACACGAACGCTACCAGAAAGCGGGTCCCATGCCGAACCGGCTTGCAACCGAAACCAGCCCCTACCTGCTCCAGCACCAGCACAATCCGGTCGATTGGTACCCGTGGGGTGCCGAGGCCCTGGAGCGGGCCCGGCGGGAAGACAAACCGATCCTGGTCAGCATCGGCTATTCCGCCTGTCACTGGTGCCACGTCATGGCCCACGAGTCCTTCGAGGACCCAGGCATCGCCGCGCTGATGAACGACTACTTCGTCAACATCAAGGTCGATCGGGAGGAGCGGCCCGACATCGACTCGATCTACATGACGGCGGTCCAGGCGATGTCGCGTCAGGGTGGCTGGCCACTCAATGTCTTCCTCACCTCGGAGGCCGTGCCGTTCTTCGGCGGCACCTACTGGCCCCCCGTCGACCGCCAGGGGATGCCCGGCTTCCCAAAGGTGCTGGAGGCGACCCACCACGCATGGAGCACGAATCGCGACAATGTGCGACAAACGGCCTCCCAGGTGCTGGGCTACCTCTCGGCCTCGGCGGGCGGCGCACCCGCCGGTGGCGAACTCTCCGGCGCCATCGCGGACGGGGCCGTTCAGCGGCTCTGGGCGCAGTTCGACCAGGAGTGGGGCGGATTCGGACGGGCCCCGAAGTTTCCCCAGGCATCGGTGCTCGAGTTCATGTTGCGCCACTGCCGGCGCACCGGTGACGAGCGGGCGCTGGAGATGCTCACAGTCACCCTCGACCGCATGGCCGAGGGTGGTATTTACGATCACCTCGGCGGCGGATTCGCCCGCTACGCGGTCGATGGCGAATGGCTCGTGCCGCACTTCGAGAAAATGCTTTACGACAACGCCCAGCTCATGAGCGTCTATCTCGACGCCTGGCGCCTCACCGGCCGGGAAGGCTATCGGCGCGTCGTCGAGGAGACGGCGGATTGGACGCTCCGGGAAATGCGGTCCCCCGACGGCGGGTTTTACGCCGCCCTCGACGCCGACAGCGAAGGCGTCGAGGGCAAGTTCTACGTCTGGACTGTTCAAGAAGTCGACGACCTGCTTGAACCGGACGAAGCGGACCTGGTGAAGCTGCACTACGGCGTTACGGAATCGGGAAACTTCGAGGGGCAGAGCATCCTGCACGTCGATCGGCCGCTCGCCGGGTTGGCTGAATCGAGCGGTGAGCCCGCGACGGCCCTGACGGAACGGCTGGACCGGGCGCGCGGCAAGCTCTTGAAGACGCGGGCAGGGCGAGTCCGGCCAGGTACGGACACCAAGATCATCGTGAGCTGGAACGGGCTCATGATCGGGGCTCTCGCGTCGGCAGGGGTCGCGTTCGGACGGTCTGACCTGGTAGAGGCCGCGCGAGCCGCCGCGACCCTTGTCCTGGAACAGGGAATCCGCGAGCACGGGAGTCTGGCGCGGACCCTCACCGCCGGCCAGGCGAGTGGCGACGGCATGCTGGAGGATCATGCGTTCCTGGCCGACGGCCTGCTCGCACTCTACGCCGCCACCGGCGAGCACCGCTGGCTGGAGCACGCAAATGACCTCGCCAAGAGTATCGTCGACCGGTTCACGCACACTGATGGTCCAGGTTTCTTCGATACGGGGCAGGACCATGAGCAACTCATCATCCGTCCCCGCGAACTTCAGGACGGAGCCATTCCCTGCGGCAACTCGGTCGCGATCGACGTGCTCCTGACCCTTGTCCACCTGCGAGAGGACGACCGATCCAGCGGTTATGTCAATGCCTTGCTCTCGTCAATCGCGACGCCGATGGCGGAGCACCCCACGGCGTTCGGGCGCTTCCTCGCGGTGCTCGAACGGACTCAGGCGGACCAGCGCCAACTGGTCCTGGCGGGCGGGCCGGAGGTTGCCGATTTGAGGACCGCCTTCGTCGCGCGCTACGAGCCGTTCGTGACCCTGGCCTACGCGATGGGCAGAGACGACGGCGAGGGTTGGCCCACGCTCGGCAACCGGCCAATTCCAGCGGGGGCATCGGCCGCCGCCTTCCTCTGCCAGGGGATGACCTGCCTGCCGCCGGTCACGTCCCCACCGGACCTTATCGCCCAGCTCGATGCCGCTCCCTATACGAAATCCGGCCAATCGACGGGTTAATCCGATAGTGGCAGCGTTCATCTCTGCCTCGCTTGGGCCAGGGCAGAGTGATCCCTCGCAAGCTCGGGACTGCCACTACCAGGACCAAGCAGGAATCACCCGGACCGGGTGTCTGTGATCGCTTGCTCGATCCGGTGGGCCAACGAGTCGAACGGGCGGGATTGCACGACCGGGATACCGTGCGAACGCGAGGCAGCCACGAGCCAGTCGTTGAATGCGAGATTAGCATCGGCGTGTCGAGCCACCCGTTCATGGTCATCCAGGTGATCGCCCCGCTCCCGCCTCACCATGTTCTCGACGAGATCGCCGTGGCCCTCGGCCGCCACGCAGCAGAACCGCACGACGCCGGCGTCGACCCAGGGCCGGAGCACTGGATCGTCGATCAGGAAGGGACTGACGCCATCCCCCTCGATCACCATCGGCACGTCAGTGACGACGTGGCTGTCGATGACGACCCGCACGGCGGGCGTCATGACCGTGGCAACGTCGATGAACCCCAGGAGCAGATCGGCGGCCGGAAGCGTCCAGACCTCGGGCGTGGTCTCGAAGAAATACAAGCGATCCGTTTGCCCTGGAAGCGTCACCCTGGAGTACTGGAGCGCCAGGCGCAGGTCGTCGACCTGTAGCCATGTTCCACCGGAGGCAATCGCGATCTGCCTGGCAACCGTCGACTTCCCCGTCCCGCTGGCCCCGAACAGCACCAGCACGCGCCATGGCCGCGGAAACGGCGTTGTCATCGTTTGTCATTCCGAGCGTGCGAGGAATCTTGGTCCTCCCATATGGCGAGCAGGAAGATTCCTCCTTCGTCGGAATGACAATGCGACTGGGCTCGAAATGACGTGGGGTTCAGATGACGTCGGAGGCCGCGAGAACGACGTAGATCACGGTCAGGATGATCGCCGCGAACAGGATGCCGATGGCGGCGTCCGACAGCCACCAGGGGCGGGCGAGAGCCGGGGGAGAATCCGTGAGTGGAACGTGTGCCGAGCGGTCGAGGGTGACATCGGTTTCGCGAGCGGCAACGGGTTCAGGTCGTGGCGGCGCAAGGTTGCGCACGCGGCCCTCCGAGCTGGCACCGGCGACCCTGGGCGCCGGAACTGACACCGCCGCCCCGCTCTCATCCTGGCGTCGCGGCGCGGCGGGGGAAGTCTCCTTCTCCCGTGACGAGAGCGCCCGGAGCCATTCGGGCAGGTCGTCGATCTCGATCAGGCGCCGGGGATCGATCGGCGACGTATCCGGGGCCGGCAGCGACCGGACGGGCGCGGCCTCGGGGGTTCGTTTCCAGCTCGGCGTTTGTTGTAGCCATTCGGGCATGCCCGCGCCCAGCCCGCCATCCGGGATCGCTGGCTGTGCCGGTTGGGAACGCGCGCCAGTTTCGATTTCGTCCGGCCGGCCGCGCCGCTGGTTCGTCATATGGAACTCGATGCCTCGCCACGCCGCGACTGGCGCAGGTCGTCGCTGTCGATCCAGATCGTCACCGGACCATCATTCGTCAAGGAAACCATCATGTGGGCGCCAAAGACTCCTTGTTCCACCGTGAGACCGAGGCTCGCCAGGCAAGCCGCAAAATCCTCGATCATCGGGGCCGCCCGCTCGGGCGCCGCCGCCCTGGTGAAGCTGGGACGCCGCCCCTTTCGCACATCACCATAGAGCGTAAACTGAGAAATCACCAGCGCCCCGACCGGGTCACCGGCGGCCACGAGGTCCAGGGCCGATCGATTCATCCGGTGGTCCCGGTCCTCAAAAATCCGCAAGTTGGCGATCTTGTCCGCCATCGCACGCCGTTCAAGATTGCTGTCGGTATCACTGTCGGTGGCCGCGATGCCCACGAACAGCAGCAGGCCGGCACCGATGGAACCGGCCTCGTCATCGGCGACCGTGACACGGGCCTCGCTTACGCGCTGCACCAGCACCCTCATGCGTCGAGCGCCTCGACCGGGACGATGGTGGCGACGGCGATCGCGGCGATCCCCTCTTCGCGCCCGACGAAGCCCATTCCCTCGTTGGTCGTCGCCTTGACGCTGATCGCCTCGATCGGCAACCCGGTCGCTTCCCGGATCTCGAGGCGCATCCCGGCGGCGTGGGGATTCACCTTCGGCGCCTCGGCAATGACCGATGCGTCAAGGTTGACCAGTGCCCATCCCGCCTCGCTGAGGAGATCGACCGACAGCCGGAGCAACTCGCGGCTATCCGCATCCCGCCACCGGTCGTCGCCGGGTGGGAAATGCTGACCGATATCGCCCAGCGCCGCCGCGCCGAGGATCGCGTCGGTGATCGCGTGGAGCAGCACGTCGGCGTCGGAGTGACCGGCCAGCCCGCGTGCGTGCGGAATCGTCACCCCGCCCAGCACAAGCTTGCGGCCTTCAGCGAACCGGTGGACGTCATAGCCAATGCCGGTTCTCGGGAATTGCCGTGGGGTGCTCATCGCCCTGCTCCTGTGCCTGGCGGGATCGCCGCCAGAGCAACGCATCGATCAATTCGAGGTCCTCTGGATGTGTGACCTTGATGTTGGTTTGTTCGCCAGGAACGATCCGCACCGGGTGGCCCAACGCTTCGAGCAAGGACGCCTCGTCGGTGAACTCATTGTCCACGATCCGGGCCTGTGCGATCGCCGCCTGGATCGTTTCCCGCTGGAATCCCTGCGGGGTTTGGGCCGCCCACAACCCAGCCCGAGACACGGTCTCCCGGATAGCCAGATCCTCGACCCGCTTGAGCGTGTCCGATACCGGGATCGCCACAATCGCGGCCCCAAACCTGCGGACCGCCGCCGCGCACCGCTCGAAAAGATGCGTCGAAGCCAGCGGTCGCGCCCCGTCGTGGATAAGCACCACCTCAATGTCTTCACCGACCGCCGCCACGCCGGCGGCCACCGAATCCTGCCGGCGGAGCCCACCCGGCACAACGGATACCGGCTTGTCCAGCCGCATCGTCTCCAGGAGCGTTCGGATCGCTTCATCAGTGTGTTCGCCGGAGACGATCACGAGGTCGTGCACGCACTCCGCACGCGTCGCGGCCTCCACCGACCAGGCAAGCAGCGGACGGCCGCCGGCGATCTCCAGCACTTTGGCGGGCCGTCCAAAGCGTTCGCCGCGCCCCGCCGCGACGATGACGACCGTGGCGTAGGGTGTCGACACATCCGGTTCGGTCATCGGTCCGGTCTCAGCGCCAGGAGCCCTTCCCACACGGTCACCGGCACGTCGACCGTGCCGAGATCGCGTCCCTCCCGGAAGCGCGGCCCGTGGAAATCGCTGCCACCAGTGGGAACCAGTCCGTAGCGGTTCGCGATCCCCAGGAGTTCCCGTTGCTGGGCGCCGTCGTACTCGCCGTAGTAGACCTCGAGTCCCCGCAGGCCGGCCGGAACCAGCCGGTTGACGGTGCCCTCGACATCCCTGGTGGAGAATGGGTGCGCCAGCACGGGAATCGCGCCGTTGTCGAGCAGGATGCCCACCGCCTCTTCGGCGGTGAATGGCAAGCGGGGCGCCCAGCCTACGGCCCCACGCTTGAGGAAGCGGAAGAAGGCATCGTTCATGTCCGATGCCGCCCCCAGCTCGATCAGCGCGCGGGCGACGTGCGGCCGACCGATCGAACCCTCGTCGGCCTGGGCCAGGATGGCGTCCAGATCGACCGCGTAGCCGGCCTCGTTCAGCAACCGCACCACCCTCGTGATGCGGTTCACGCGGTCCCTGGCCAACGACGCGAGACGCTCGATGAACACCGGGTCGTGCCGGTCCACGAAGTAGCCAAGGATATGGATTTCCGGTCCCTGGATCGTCGTCGTCAACTCAACGCCGGGAACCAGCGTGACCGCCGTGCCAGCGGCGGTCCGTTGCGCTTCGGCCAGCCCGTCCAGCGTATCGTGGTCGGTGACACCGAGCACGACAATCCCCCGCCGCGCGGCCTCGAGGACCAACACGGCGGGGGAAAGTAGACCGTCGGACGCGGTCGTGTGCGTGTGCAAGTCGACCGCGCCATCGAGCCGGGTGCTATTGGGTTGGGAAGGAAGCTCCGGCCCTCTCATCACGCATGCTGATCCCGCAATCGCTACCGGGGCTCAACGACGAGCCGGATTGCGGTGCGGTCTTCGTTGTCGATCGTGACGTCGATGAAGGCAGGCACGCAAATGGCGTCGATCCCGGTTTCGCGAAGGTAGTCGCGAGCGATCGCCACGGCCTTCACGGCCTGGTTGGTGGCCCCGGCGCCAATCGCCTGCACCTCGGCCCGGCCCGCTTCCCGGACGACGCCAGCAATCGCGCCGGCAACGGCGCTGGGCCGCGAACGGGCCGAAACCTTGAGCACCTCGCCATCGGCGCCGACGATGACGCCTTCAACACCGACTACCCGCTGGGGAATGACGCTGTCTTCCATCGGCGTTTCCAGCACGATGTCGGATTGAATGATGGGAGCCGGTTGTTCCGTCAGATCGGCCAGGGCGGGCGCGTCCCCGCCTGATGTCGGGCTCTCCCACGTCGACGACTCGGTCAGGGCGCCGTTCTGAAGGAGTTCAAGCGGAACCTCCTCGATGCCGCCATCGTGTTCGGAAACGGCCTGGACTTCGCCGGCGGCCTCGGCCGCGACTGGCGCGTGTTCGTCGGCATCGGGCGGAAATCGCGATGCCTCCGGATCGATCTTGATGTCGCGGAGGTCGAGCTTGCTTAGGAATCGATTCATACCTGAGGTTTCCCCTGACCTGTCCTCACCACCGGGTGGCGCGAGCACATGACGATGTAGATGCGGTGGCTCCACGCTTGCTCGACGACCCTCGGCGGATTGCGGTTCAAGTGCGCGGTCGCTCTGATTGTTCGGGCGGCAAGGTTGGTCGATTCACAGTCGAGCGCGTGAGCCATCGTTCCCTCAGATGCCAGGTGGCACCACGATGACATGAGACGTCGCCAGCACGAACCGGCCCGGAAAGCGCGAGGCTCTCCCTCTGCCCAGCCCCAAGTCTACGATACATTTAACGAAAGCGTGTGTCATGTACACCTGTTGCCTGCCCCAGACCTGTCAAACATACCGAAGAGACGCAAAAAGCGGGCAAACCAACCCAATTCCGGATTGGTTTGCCCGCTTTCCAACATGCTTGCCGGACGAACCTTCGCACCGGTTCACCCGCTCCGGGACTCAGCGAGCGTAATTGACCGCCCGCGTTTCCCGGATCACCGTGACCTTGATCTGGCCCGGATACTCGAGTGTTTCCTCGATCTTCTTGACGACATCCTGCGCGAGCCGGGTGGCTCCGAGGTCGTCGATCGAGTTCGGCCGGACGAGGATACGAACCTCGCGGCCAGCCTGAATCGCGAATGACTTCTCCACCCCATCGAACGAATTCGCCACGCCTTCGAGCGCTTCGAGACGCTTGATGTAGGTTTCCACCATCTCGCGCCGGGCACCGGGGCGGGCGCCGCTGATGGCGTCGGCCGTCTGCACGATGAACGCTTCGATGGTTTGCGGCTCTTCCTCGTTGTGATGCGCGGCGATCGCGTGCACGATTTTCGACGACCGGCCCAGCCGCTTCGCGATATCGGCGCCGATCAGCGCGTGCGGCCCCTCGACCTCGTGGTCGACGGCCTTGCCGATGTCATGCAGCAGGCCGGCGGTCTTGGCGACATTGACGTCGGCGCCGAGTTCGGCGGCGAGGTTGGCGCAGATGACCGAGACTTCGAGCGAGTGCCCGAGCACATTCTGGCCATAGCTGGTGCGGAACTTCAGGCGTCCCAGCAGCTTGATCAGGTCCGGGTGCAGGCCGGGAACATTCGCTTCGTAGGCGATCCGTTCGCCCTCCTCACGCATCACCTGCTCGAGTTCGAGTTGGGTCTTGGCGACCACTTCCTCGATCCGGGCGGGATGGATTCGTCCATCCTGCAGGAGCTTGGTAAGCGCGCGCCGGGCGATTTCCCGGCGGACCGGATCGAATCCGGATACCGTCACCGCTTCCGGCGTGTCATCGACGATGAGGTCGACACCGGTCGCCAGTTCCAGGGCGCGGATGTTGCGCCCTTCGCGGCCGATGATCCGGCCCTTCATTTCGTCGGTCGGCAGCGGAACCACGGTGATCGACGATTCGGCTACGTAATCGGTGGCGATGCGCTGAATCGTCGTCGCGAGAATGATGCGAGAGCGGCGGTCGGCATCGGCCTTGGCGTCACGTTCGATTTCGTGAACCCGGCGCGCGGCCAGGTTCCGGGCATCGTACTCAACCAGGGCGACCAATTCCTGCTTCGCTTCGTCGGATGTCAAGCCGGCGACGCGTTCCAGTTCGGCCAGGTGCCGGCCCCGTTCCTCAGCGAGTTCCTGCTCTTGTGTGGCGCGCTCCCGCTGGAGCTGTTGCTCCTGTTTTATGCGATCCTGGTCCCAGGTTTCTTTGGTGCGGACGAGTTGTTGTTCCTGACGTCGAACTCCCTGTTCCCGTTGCTCGAGATTCTGGGACTTCTTGTCTATGGTCTCTTCTTTTTGTTCGATGCGGCGTTCGATCCGTTCGCTCTCGCTTCGGCGTTGATTCAGTTCCCGGTCGAGATCGCCACGTAATCGAATCGCCTCATCCGTTGCCGCCAGGGCCGATTCTCGGCGCGTGGTTTCCGCTTCCTCGATGATGCGATCCGCTTCCGTCTGGGACAGGCGCACCCGTGATTGCGCGCGCTTGTCCAGCCAGAAAAAGGTCGCGAGGAAGGTGATTCCCGCCACGAGAACGGCCCCGATGAGGTACATAATCAGGTCACCCATCGACATCGCTCCTAGCGTGTTATTCCCCATTTCAACGGGGCTCTCAGTTGTTAAGGTGCGTAGCGGGAGCGCAGCCAAAAATAAGGCCAGGTTCAGCGTCCCTGGTCGTTATTCCAAGTGACTACGCCAAATCCCCTACGGATGGGATGATACGTTTATGTCGCAATTGCCGTCAAGCGATGGTCGATACCCTCAAAGTCGGCAACCTGCGTACGTTCGCGGGTTCTCGCGGAAATTCGAACTGGCCGCCCGGTGAGGTCTTACCTTGCTGAAACGGGGATCGTGACCATGATGCGGTAGGTCACACTCCGCCCTGGACGTCCCGGTTGGAGCCGACACCGGTGTTAATAGTGGCCCGCCCATGCACTTCACGAGGAGAATCTGACGACATGATCGACCAATCGCCCGAACCGCCAATCGTCAATATCGTCGGCGAGCGGGTTGCCCTCGGCCCATTCTCCAAGGATCTGTTGCCGCTCTTCACCCGCTGGATCAACGACTTCGGTTCGCAGCTTCGGGTCGGCTTTCCCATGCCGGGTCCAGTCACGGCTGAGTTCGAGGAGGGGTGGTACGACTCGGTGAGCACTGGCGCTGACCGCAACACCTTCGTAATCCGCGAACGGGAAACCATGACGGCCATCGGGTCGACGGCGCTCCATGGTGTCGACATGCGCCACCGGACCGCGGCGTTCGGGATCATGATTGGCGATCCGAACGCGCGGGGGAAAGGGTACGGAACCGAAGCGGCCACGTTGATGCTGGACTACGGATTCACCGTGCTTGGTCTGCATTCGATCAACCTGACGGTGGCCGGGTTCAACCTCGCGGGCCAGACGGCGTACCAGCGGGCAGGCTTCCGCGAGTGCGGACGGCTGCGGGAGCGAATCCAGTTCGCCGGGCGGAGGTGGGACCAGATTCTCATGGATTGCCTGGCTCACGAATTCGAGAGCCCCATCCTTGCCAGGACCGTCAAACCCGACTAACGGCTTGCCGTCACGGTATGCTGACACATCACGGCCAGACCATCAGGGGAGGAATGGGCCAGATGTCTACGCAACGCAACGCAAATGGCGCCAACAATTCGGCAGGGGATACACCAAGCGGCGACGTCGCGCTGCTGATCGATTACGAAAATCTCCAGATCAGCCTCAAGCGCCTCTTCAACGTGGCAACGCCGCAGATGTCGCTGATCGTCCAGGA
>JACCYX010000332.1 GCA_013696265.1 Chloroflexia bacterium | reverse complement strand
CGCGATGCGGCTCTTGGCGATACGCGCGGTAATCGCATGATGCGCGTGCGCTAGAAAAGTACGTCGAACTCCATTCGACCGTTCCGAGTTGGCCCCGGTGCTACACTTCACGTAAAGGCTGGTCGACGGCGAGAATCTCCGTCGCCGCTGGATCATCCTCGCGAGAGGTAAAGAGATGGAGGAGTACTGGAGTCCTCCCGATCAGCCTTTCCCTTTCCTCCACACCAACTTTTCGGTCTCCTGCCGACGCTCGACCTCCTTTGGCGGCACGTCGAAGGTGGTCACGACGCGATTGAACGGGGCAGGCCCAGGCTTCTGTCTGGAACAGGTCCGATCCTGACGCTCTCGCCGAGTTGCATCGCTCCGAATTCGCGCGCAATCCGGCCACCTCGTCCTCATGGCCGCCTCGGCCACCACCGCCGCCGCCGCCGGAGCTGCCTTCACCGCGCCCATATCTGGCCAACACACTACGCGACCGGTTCGTCACGAACCCAACACCCCGTGGCGGGATGACGAGTTCCGCCGTGACCATTTCCGTCACGCTTCGGCCTCAACCTCCACCTCGATCTTCGGGAAGATCGGCGACGCTTTCGGCAGGAGGCAGTCCGCCAGCGAGCCGTTCCAGGCGAGTGCGCACACGCCGTCGTCCTCCACCGGACCCAGCTCGAATCCAACCTGATTGGCGATCTTCCCGGCGCCGTCGGGAATGAACGGGGAAAGATGGACCGCGAGCAGGCGGATCGCCTCGATCAGATCGGCCAGCACCACATCCAGCCTCTCGTGGGCCGTCTCGTCGCCGCCCTTCGCCGCTTTGGCGAGTTCCCACGGCTTGGTGTCGTCGATGTATTTGTTGGCCGCCGAAATCAGTTCCCAGGCGGCGGCGATCCCCTGCCGGAAGTCGAAGGCGTCGAAGGCGCCGGCGACGCGATCGCCGAGGCCGTCGGCCACCTCGGCCAGCGGGGATTCGCTGTCGGTGACGGAGGCCACCCTTGGCACGATGCCGTCGCGGTAGCGGTGCAGCATGCTCACCGACCGGTTGACGAGATTGCCGAGGTCGTTGCCCAGGTCCTCGTTGTAGCGCGAGATCAGGCGCTCGTGCGAGAAGTTGCCGTCGCCCGTTCGCGGCATTTCGCGCAGCAGCCAGTAGCGGAGCGCGTCCAGCCCGTAGAGGGCGGCAATCTCGACCGGATCCACGGTGTTGCCCCGGCTCTTGCTGATCTTCTCACCATCGACCATCAGGAACTCATGCACGTTGACTACCGAGGGCAGCGGCAGGCCAGCGGAGATGAGGAAGGCCGGCCAATAGACCACATGGAAGCGGATGATGTCCTTGCCGACGACATGCACGCGATTCGGATTGTCCGCCCAGTACCGCTCGTAGTCGGGGCCGTCGTGCGCGTAATCCAGCGCCGTGATGTAGTTGCTCAGGGCGTCGACCCAGACGTACATCACCTGGTCGGGATCGTCCGGCACCGGCACGCCCCAGCCGCGCCCACGGAGCGCCTGGCGCGAGATTCTGATGTCCTCCAGGCCGCTCTCGATGAACGACAGCATCTCCTCGCGGCGATGCTCCGGCTGGACGAGGAGCGTGTTCGACGTGATGAGTTCCCGGAGCGTGTCGCCGTACGTCGAGAGCCGGAAGAAGTAGTTCACTTCGTCGACCGGCTCCGGCGGGATTTCGTGAATCGGGCAATTGCCGTCGACCAATTCCTCCGGTTTGTAGAACCGTTCGCACCGGACGCAGTAGAGCCCCTGGTACTCGCGGGTGTAAATGTCGCCGGCGGCGTCCATCGCCCGCCACAGTTTCTGGGCGCCTGGAAAGTGCAACGGATCGGTGCTGGTGCGGAAGAAGACATCGGTCGAGAGGTTAAGCGGTTCGCGAATGCTTTCGAAGCGCCTGGCGTTGCGGTCGACCAGGTGCTGGATCGGTTCGCCCGCCTTGTCGGCCGCCTGGAGGTTGGTCAGGGCGTTTTCGTCGGTGCCGGTGTGGTAGAGGGTGTCGTCGCCGATCAGCCGGTGGAAGCGGGCCAGGACATCGCACTGGATGACTTCGAGCGAGAACCCGATGTGCGGCGTTCCATTGACATAAGGAATCGACGTCGTGATGTAATAGCGGCTGGGGGTTGCGTCGGTCATGTGGTACCTCCTTAAACGACATCGCGCCCGTCGTCATCCGAGGGACGAGGGGCGCGGCCGATCTCGTGGTACCACCCAGGGTTTGCGCCCGCCTCGCGGCGAACGCCTCGATCGCTGAGCGGCGCGGAAGTTTAAGTGGGACTCCCCTGGTGTGGCCGTCAGCGGTGCCCGGTAACGGGGGCGCCGGCGCCTCCTACTGCTGTCGCCAATTGCGACGGGTTGGGGGCGCGGCTCGGAGGTCATCGATCACCGGTTGTGCACCGCTTCTCAGCCACGCGGTTCGCTGTACCACAACGATTCGAGGAACGGTCCTCGTCAACGCCGTATTCGGTTGTGATCCTGTTGTCTCACGCTTGCCTCCGCAAATCAACCCGGTGTCCGGCGAAATGGGCGACGATCGACAGGGAGTTGGTCTTTTCACGACGACGCCCATCAGGTAGGGGAGCACCTTGTG
>JACCYX010000233.1 GCA_013696265.1 Chloroflexia bacterium | reverse complement strand
ATCGTATTCGACCGGCAGGTTGCGGCGGTCGCCGAGCGCTTCCTGGATGGTTCGGCCTTCGTTGAGCAGCCTTGCGGCGGCCCGCATGTCCTCGCCAGTATCGAGCGCCAGCCGTCCGAGCGCGCCGAGCGCCATGCCGATCACCCACTGGTCACCGGCCCGGCGGGCCACGGCCAATGCCTTCTCAAACAGCCGGCGTGCGCGCTCCGGGTCGCCCTCGTGCCAGACGATGTTCGCCAGAACATTGAGGGCCCGTGCCTGATTCCGGGTATCACCAAGGTGCGTGGCCATTGGCAGGCACTCGTCGTTGGCGACCCGGGCATGGTCCAGGTCGCTCGCTGTCCAGTAGGCGAACGACAGCGCGTTGAGTGAAAACAAGACGTTCTTGGGATCGGCAAGCTCGCGAAAAAGCTTCAGTGCCTCCCCCAGCGACCGGATCGCGGGGGTGGCCTCGCCCAGGCTCGCTGTCTTCAAGCCGTCAGCGAGCAGGGCCAGGGCGCGGGTTCTCGTGCGGTGCCCCAATTCAGGCAGGGCGAACCACCCGTCGAGCAGTTGACCCCATTCCGTGAAGTGCGCGCGAACGTGCATGAAGTGGGTAATGTTGCTGAAAAGTTCGACCGCCTCGGGCACGCGGTCCCGCGCCGTCAGCCAGGACATCGCCTCCCGCAGGTTGCCGTGTTCGTCGTCGAGCCGCCGGAGCCACCGCACCTGGTCTGGCCCCTTCAAGCCGTCCTCGGCCTGGACCGCCACCTGCTGGTAGAACGCCGCGTGGGCATCGCGGGCGGCATCGAGCTGGCCCTGTTCCGCCAGGTACGCGAGCCCGTACTCGCGAATCGTTTCCAGCATCCGGAACCGGGTTCCACTCGCGCCATCGACCCGCTCCACCAAACTCTGGTCGATGAGCGCCGCGATCCGGTCGGCGGTATCCGGTTGGACTGGCGATAGGGCGGCCATGTGCGTGGCCGCCTCCAGCGAGAAGCCGCCCACGAACCCCGCGAGCCGGGCGTGGAACTTCCGCTCCTCCGGGGTGAGCAGATCGTAGCTCCAGCCAATCGCGTCCCGCAGCGACCGCAGGCGCGGCGGGGCATCGCGGACATGGCCGGTGAGCAAGGTCAGGCGGTCGGTCAGCCGGGCCAGGATCTCCACCGGGGAGAAGACGCTCAGGCGGGCGGCGGCCAGTTCGATCGCGAGCGGCAACCCATCCAGGCGTGTGCAGATATCCGCAATCGTCCCCATGTTCCCGCTGTCCAGGGCGAAGTCGGCCTGAACGGCTTGCGCCCGCTGCGCGAACAGCGCGATCGACGCATACGCGTCGAGGCGGTCTGTGGCGGAGGGGTCGGGTACGGGCAGCGGCGGCACGCGATACCGCTGCTCGCCCGTGATGTTGAGCGCGATCCGGCTGGTGGCGAGCACCGTGAGCCGCGGGCACGAGGCCAGCAGATCGGTCAGCCACGGAGAGGCCGCCGCGATCACCTGCTCCATGTTGTCGAGCACGAGCAGGAGGTGTCGCGGCTCCAACCAGGCGGTCAGCAATTCGGTGACCGCAAGGGCCCCGCTCTCCTGGATCCCCAGCGCCTGGGCCACCGCGAAGGGCACGAGGACGGGTTCCCGGACCGGGGCCAGCGAGACGAAGCGGGCGCCGTGCGCGAAATCGCCCCCGGCCAGCCGCATGACTTCCAGCGCGAGGCGGGTCTTGCCCACGCCGCCCGGTCCCAACAGGGTCAGGAGCCGCAAATCGTCCCGGTCGAGGTGGCGGAGAGTTCGCTCGATCTCGTCGTCCCGGCCGAGGATCGGATTCAGCGGGGCGGGCGCGGCGCCACGCGCGACTCCGGGCGAAGACGCGGCGGAGGATGTTGGGGCAAGCAATGAAGCATCGGACATGCGTCCTGACCAATCGCGAATCGATCCTCTCCTGGTCCCGGAATCACATCTTGCGGGTCAGGCGACCTTACGTCAAGACGTTCGCCCCCCGGTGAGGCCGCCGGCGGCCGTGCCGGGTCATGACGAAGCGATCCTGGCGATCGGGCATTTCCTGCCTTGCACGCGGGCTGGTTCGGCAGCACCATACGGGATACTGGCAGCCGCGGCGGTTCCCCAGCCGGTTCACACCGCATGATCGACATGGACGAGGCGTAGCAACGATGGTGCCAAAGCTGGTTCGAAAGTTTCCGTTGACCCGCGATTTCATCCCGCGGCGCGACTACCGGGAAATCGGCGCCATCCTCCGGAACAAGGCCTGGGGAACGCAGCACGCGCTGGGTTTGTGCCGCGACCTGACGGTCCCCTTCCAGGCGCCCGAGGCCCTCGTTCCGGTCACGGTCCGCCCGATCTAGCCCGGCGATGTCCGGGCGCTGCTGAACGCGGGCGAGGCGGGCATCGCGGACGCGGAGCGGCGGGATCGGACGACCCGCTTGCGCCTGCTCGACGCCGGGTTTTCGTCGTGCTTCGTCGCCACTACGGCCGACGACCAGGCGTGTTACATCCAGTGGCTGATCTCGCCTCGTGAAAACGCCCTGCTCCAGAAGACGTTCGATGGCCTCTTCCCGTCATTGGGACCCAACGAGATGCTGCTCGAAGGCGCGTACACCCCGGTCGCCTTCCGGGGCCAGCGGATCATGCCGGCGGCAATGGCGCTGATCGCCGAACGGGCCGCGGACCTGGGCGCCGAACGGGCGCTGACCTTCGTCAGCGACGACAATATCCCATCGCTCAAGGGCTGCAAGCGGGCCGGTTTCGCGCCCTGCCTGCAACGCCAGGCCATTCACCGCCTTGGCCGCTGCCGCATGGTCTTCGTCCCGCTGGCGGCGGGTACGCCCTACGCGTTCGAAGCCCCACCCGGCACCTGATCCGCCAGGTCAGGCAGGGCTATCGCCATCCCGAACCACCGGAACCGCGCGCCGGGAGCCACGCCCCTTCAACGAGACGGCGCAAAGGCACGGCCGTTTGCCGGTGGCGATTTCCCGCCACATCTGATCCATGCTCTGGCGGTGGTCCCAGTGCGATTCGTTCGGGAGCGCCCATCGCAGGCGTGACTCCGGAAATCGGGAGCGCGACCGCCCCGACCACAACCGATCGATCCTCGATGCCATCGTGTCGTTTCTCCTTGACTCGGGTGGGCCGAGATGAGCCCTCGTTCCTCGGGACGGCAACCCTACGCTGACGCCCGATGCACATTCCCGTAGGGGCGGTACCGGCCCGCTGGATCGCCCCCTCATATGCATCAGGCGTTACGGCTGTGGGCGTCAGGCGGCGATGAGGGTGGTGGCCCTTTGCCCATCGTGCACGATGCGCTCGATACCTTCGCGGAAGCCGATCGTCGCCTCGAAGCCGAGGTACCGCCGCGCCAGCGAAACATCGGCCAGCGAATGCAGGATGTCGCCGGCCCGGGCCGGCAGGTACTCAGGCGTTGCGTCGATGCCCGTCACCTCGCCCAGGGTCGCGAGCACCTGGTTGATCGTGACCGACTTGCCACTGGCGACGTTGAAGACACGCCCCCCAACGCCATCCGCCCCGGCCGCCAGCAGGTTGGCCCGGACGACATCGTCCACCGCCACGAAATCCCGCGACTGTTCGCCGTCGCCGAAAACCCGCGGTTGATGTCCGGCGTGCAACGCTTCCAGGAATTTGGGGATCGCGGCGGCGTAGGCGGACGAAGGGTCCTGGCGCGGGCCGAAGACGTTGAAATAGCGCAACCCCACGGTTTCCAGGCCGTAGAGCCGGCTGTACATGGCGCACAGGTGCTCGCCGGTGAGCTTCGACATCGCGTACGGCGAAAGCGGCGCCGGGGGGAGTGACTCGAGCTTGGGCAACTCGGGCGCATCGCCATAGATCGCGCAGGTGGTGGCGAACACCACGCGCCGGCATTCAAGATCGCGGGCGGCCGTCAGCACGTTGAGCGTGCCCTCGACATTGATCGCGAAGGTCGACGCGGGATCGGCGATCGAGCGCGGCACCGACGGTTCGGCCGCTTCGTGAAAGACGACCTCGGCGCCCGCCATCGCCCGCCGCAGGGCTCCGGTGTCCCGGATATCCCCTTCGATGAATTCCACATCGTCCATGATCGGTTCCAGGTTCCGAACCGACCCGCTCGCCAGGTTGTCCAGGACACGCACGCGGTGTCCCTGGTGAACGAGGCGGGTAGCGATGTGCGAGCCAATGAATCCGGCGCCGCCCGTGATGAGGTACATGGTGGTGCTCCATTGTGGAATGAGGG
>JACCYX010000231.1 GCA_013696265.1 Chloroflexia bacterium | reverse complement strand
CGCGGATTTCCGGTTCGTCCTCCATCGCCAGGAGGAGGATCGGCTCGTGGCGCATGATCGATTGCAGCCGCCGCAGGTTAACCGCTTCGCGGACCCGCAGTTCGAGCAGCAGGGTGGCGACTTCGGGGTCGATCGTTTCCGGCACCGGGTCGCCCAGCGCGGCGCGCAAGGTGGTCGGGGTTTCGAGCAGGCCGTCGATGAGGTCGCGGTAGTTGTCGAGCATGGCGGGGCTGGTGTCCTTGATTGGTGGGCGGAAGACGTCGTGGTCTAGGCCGGGAGGGGTTGTCTCCCATCCGGGTGAACGCTCCAGGCGACCCCGAACGGGTCGCGGAAGGTGAACACCGGGCCTTCCGCGGCGAGCAACGTGTACCCGCGCATCAGCACCTTGGCTTTGAGTTGGGCGGCGGCCGGGGGCTCCATCGCGACCGCGATCTGGTTGCTGACGACGGCGTAGTCCAGGCGGGCGGCGCGGCCGGCCCGCATCAGGGCCAGGTTGAGCGGGCCGCCGTGCAGGAAGGAGACGCCGGCTTCCATGCCCTCGTGGGTGGCGACGATATGATCGTAGCTGGCGTCGAGGTCTTCCCACACGCCGTCCACGTCCTGGCGCATGCGGCCGTCGAGCGTAAGCCCGAGCAGATCGGCGTAGAGCGATTCGGCGGGGGCGAGTTCGAGGACCTGGATCACGGCGAAGTTGCGGCCCCGGATCGTGACTTCGTCCTCGGCGTCGATCAGGTTGACGCCGGTGATCGGCGAGGCTGCTCGCTCGACGACGGCGACGCCGATGGGCGAGACGGCGCCCTCGGCGTTGGTGTTGGGCCCGGCCACGATCTCCCGCTCGTGCTCGCCGATCTTGGGGGCCGAAGTTTCGACCCACGGCTGGTCGCGGCGAATCGCGGCGACGAGGGCTGGGGCGTCGACATCGTGCAGGCCGATCCGCTTGCCGCTGTGGAGCACGATCCCGATCTGCACCCTGCTCTCCGGGCGGGTGGCGCCGATCTCGCCCGCCCAGCCGTAGAGGGTGGAGATCACGCGGAGCGAATGGGCGGCTACGGTCAGGTTCTGGTACGGCACGCCGAAGCCAAGGCCGTGGGCGGCCCGGTTGACGAGCACCTGGGCGTCGCCGGCGGTGGCCACCGCCACGTTGGCGACATCCGCCAGGTTCGACGGCACTTCGAGCACAAACCGGTACGCCATTCCGCGGTCCCCCCTGGGCGCCGCCGCGCAATCGGCGGGCGGCGCGAGTCGCTGACTTCCTCGTGGCTGATTGTACCAACGATTCCGGCGGGTCACCGGTGCGACGGATGGGGCTCTGCCCGGAATTGGGATGGGGGCGAACCTGAGGGAGACGGGCGGTGTATGGTAACGACCGGCTGGGGCGATCGCCGGCCAGACCCCATCGGGCGATGGGGAGAGACGAATCCGCACGCGCGGGAAGGGTCAACCAATGGGACATCCGTTTTTCACGCGAACACGATTGTTGGGAGCGGGTTTCTTCGGGACGTGGCTGGCGGCGATTGCCCTGACGATCGGCGCGTTCTCGCCAGCCGTGGCCCAGGAGGCGTCGCCGGGTGCGCTGGCCACGCCGGGCGCCGTCACCTGCAACGTCGAGGAGGCGGTTGCCGCCGCGCCGCTCGTCTACACGGTGGCGAGCGCGGAATCGACCGCGAGCTACGTCGCCCAGGAGGAGCTGGCCTCGATCGGCGCCAACGAGGTGGTCGGCACGACGAACGCGATCATCGGCTCGATTCTCTTCGACGACGAGGGGATGCCGCTGGAGTGCTCGAACTTCGCGGTCGACATGCGGACGCTCGTGACCGACGAGTCCCAGCGCGACAATTACCTGCGCTCGAACACCCTCGAATCGGATACGTTTCCGTTCGCGACCTTCGTGTTGGGGAATGTCAACGGGCTCGACGAGGGCCTGGTTGAGGGGGAGACGGCGGCGGGTCAACTGGTTGGCGACCTGACCCTGCACGGCGTGACTCGCTCCGTAATCTGGGAGGCCGAGTTCACCCGCGACGGCGAGGCGCTGACCGGCACGGCGACGACGACCTTCGTGCTCGAGGACTACGACATGGAGAAGCCGATCGTCGGTCCGGTCGTGTCGATCGGCGATGAGATCGTGCTTAACGTGGAGATCGTGGCCGCCCGCGAATCCTGAGGAAGGGGCCGGCATGGCACGTCCCCGTCGCTCCGCGGTGCTCGCGGCCGTCCTGGCGGTCGTGCTCGTGCTGACGCTCGTAATTGCCGGGTACGGGATGTTTTTCGCCAGCGAGGCGGGCCGCTTGCCCTGGCAGGTCGATCCGACCCGGATCCCGGTGACACCGTTCGCCGACTTTCCCGGTTTCGGCAACGCCTCGACCCCGGCGACGCCGCCTGCCGATCCATCATGAGCGCACATACCTGATTATGGAATGCCTGCACATGGGAATCACCGGGTATGGTCGTAAAGCGGGAACGTCCAAAATGCGGACCAACGGGAACCCACAGGGGGTTCCCCTACAAGAATGTCGATCATTGCGAATCCGGTCTCGCGCTCAATCTGTGACCGGGAGGCATCCGGCGAGGGCGTGTCCAGCGTACGAGAGGCAGGGCGCGGCGAGTGACCGCGTGGCCCACCGCCCGGGTCATGTGGTAGCCTGCCCCGGTCCGTTGCCAACGCGGCACGTACGATCCGGTAAGGCCGAGGGCTGATGGTCGACCGGTGGGTGTGCGTGAACATGGCGCGGATATCGCCGCTCAAGACGCCGTGGCTGGAGGTATTGAGCGGAGATCGTTCCCCACGCACGACGGCGATCCTCGCGATCCCGTCACCAACGAAAAGGAGGAGACAGGTTCGTCCTGTCCCGGAATTTTCGGGACACCACGGCAGCGGTGAGTTTCGTCTCGCGCCGATTGGTGCGTGCGGAAGCCCGTTGTCAACACTGAGGGAAGGGCATCCATGTCCATGGTGCAACCGCATGCCGGGGTGGCTGGCGGAGCAATGCCCGCGTCCGATACCGGACTCGCGGCAACTTCGACCACGTCTCCACGACACACATCACGTCACGCTGGTACCGGATCACCGGTCGCGCGCAGGCTGGCCGTGCTCATTTGCGCGCTCGGCTTGCTGGCTTCGACCGGGGCGGGCACACTCGCCGCGCCCGATTCCGGCACTGATGTCGACACGTACGCCGCAGCC
>JACCYX010000216.1 GCA_013696265.1 Chloroflexia bacterium | reverse complement strand
CCGCCGTTGGAGACGATGCCCTCGCAGGAGACGCGCGGCACGGCCGGGGCGTTGACCTGGCTGATCGTGGTGATCCCGGTCGGGACCTCGGCGAAGGCGACCACGCCGTCGTTGATGTCGCCGGTCTCCTGGGTTTCGATCACGCCACCGGCGTTGCTGATCTGGAAGGGAACGCCGTTCGCGGTTGCCGTGCAATCCGTCTCCAGGGCGGTCGGGTCGGCCGCGGCGAGGTCGTAGGCGGCCGGGCATTCCCAGTAGTCGACGTTGATGGAGCCGACCTGTTCGCCGGTTGGCATTTCGGTGGCGCTGAGCAAGCCTGGGGCGCCGGCCACGAACCAGTTACAGAAGGCGACCTCCTCATCGAGCAGATCCCATTCGATCACGCCGTTGGTGACGGGCACCTCCATGACGCCCGTTTCCGGGCCGCCGTTCTGGACGATGCCGTTGCAGACGACGTAGGTATCGTCGAATGGGATCGACTGCGTGACGGTGCGCAACCCGGTCGGCACTTCGGTGAACGAGATGTGCGAGTCGCCGAACTCGCCGGTTTCCTGGCTGTCGCCCTCGGGACCGCCCTGGTCGATCGTGAACTCGACCCCATCGTCCTGGGCGCACGCCATCAGCATCTGGTCGAGCAAGTCCTCATCGGTGCCATCCAGGAAGACATACCCTTCCGCACACTCCCGGTACTCGATTTCAACCGCGCCGACCTGCTCGCCACCCTCCGGTACGGCGAACCAGTTGCAGAACGCGACTTCCTCGTCGAGCAGGCTCCACTGCACCGAGGTGTCGTTTGCGTTGACGGTCAGCGGCATCTCACCGGTCTCGGGACCGCCGTTCTGGACGATGCCGTTGCAGGTGACGTAGACATCGCCGGGCGCGTCGATCTGCCTGATGTCGGTGGCGCCGGTCGGCACCTCGGTGAACGAAACGTGCGAGTCGCCGAACTCGCCGGTCAACTGCGAGGACGGCACCCCGTCGCTCGCGGTGATCTCGAACAGGACATCGTCGACCCGGTCGCATTCCATGAGCGCCGTCTCAGGATCGGTGCCGGGAACATCGTAGCCGGGCGCGCACTCGCGATATTCGATCTCGATCGCGCCGAGTTGCTCGCCTTCCGGCTCCTCGGTCGGGTCCACGAACGGCTCTTCCGTGGGCTCGACAGCGGGTTCCTCGGTCGGGTCCACGAACGGCTCTTCGGTGGGCTCGGCAACCGGTTCCTCCACGCCGTTGACGGGAACCTCCGTGGCCTGGGCCATCAGGTCCCGCTGGGCGTCGGCCTGGCTGGCGACCGAGGCGTTGGCCGCAACTGGCGTGAGCAGCATCAGCGCGAACAGACAGAGCATGAGCGCATTGCGCGGTGTTTGAAGACGGCGTCGACCACGCCGCCAGGTGCGAGGAGAAACCATGATTCACTCTCCCGATCACGAGCGAGATATCTGCACATCTCAAGACAAACCAGGGCCCCAGGTCATCCAACCGGTGTTGTGACCCTATTCTGTGCCTCTCGCGTCATGGTTCCATCGGTGAAGTTACCGATATCGGGAGGCTTCCAGGCGCATTCGATACCGAACTCACGTACGCAACGTGTCCCGGCGATGCGCAAGATACGTAATGGCATCGCCACCCGGCCCTCCTCAGTAAAGCGGCGAGAGGGGGCTGAACGCAGGCAGTGGCCATGTGCACCTCTTCGTGTAGGAGCGGCAATTTCGTGGTTCGCCTGGCATTGTGGCCATAACCGGCGACAGCCGAAGGATCACGAACACCGTACACATGAACTGGTGAGTTAACCCAGGAGTTGACTTCTTGTGGTCGCCTACTCAGAATTCACTCGTCAGCAGGTGTTGACAGGGAGGGAGCCGAAAATGAATACCATGCGAAAAATGCCGCACGCCGTGGTCAAGATCAGTTCCACAAGCCACGCCAGGCTGCGGGAGATAGCCAAAGCCGAGCAGCGGCCAATGGGCGAAATCGTCAACGACCTCATCGAGCGCTACGAACTCGAGCAATTCTGGAAGCGGGCCCATGACGCGGTTGAGCGTTTGCGGTCCGACCCGGTAGCGTGGAACGACTACCGGGAGGAAGCGCTGATGCTTCAGGGAGGATCGATGGACGGCCTGGATGATGAGCCTCCGTACTACACCCCCGAAGAAGAGGAGGAAATCCTTGCCGAACACGCACGATCCCAGGGCGGGTGAGGTGTGGGACGTTCTGTTCGATCCCCAGGTTGGCCGGGAACAGCGCGGATTGCGGCCAGCGCTCGTTATTTCCAACGACGAATTCAACGCCTTGCGCAATGACCTCCACATCGTCGTGCCAATTACGGGAACTGACCGGGGGCTTCCGTTTCATGTTCGCGTCGAGGCGCCGGCCGCGGGCCTGACCAAACCCTCGTTCATCATGTGCGACCAGGAGAAATCGCAAAGCATCGACCGTTTCGTACGGAGACGGGGGCAGGTCCCAAGCGACATCTTGCGGGAGACGCAGAAGATCGTGGGGCGATTCATTGATGCGCATCGCATCTTTCGTGAGGGCGTCTGACAGAGGCCATGATGTGACGCAGCGAGCAACGGGAGCGCCATCGACCGCATTCAGCGTGTGCTCGGGACCGCCGGATTCGAGGGAGAGTGGGATGTATCGCCGGCGAACCAGGGATCATCGGGCCAGACTGTATTGGTGGGCAACCTCCACATCGCTCAGCGTGGCTCTGTGGATCGACCGGCACGCTCCCAACAACGATGCGATCCGCTCCTTCCCGGATGACTTCCTCCACGCCGAGCGGCGCCTTCCGAATCCCCATCGCCGGGCACCCGCTGGCACCTGACCCTGCGGTCAGCCTGGCTCCTTCTAAAGGATGCCCGCCGGACTATCTGGCCAACGTAGCCACGGTGGAAAGTCGGCCTGTGTTGGGCGCGCTCCGGAGGCTACTCGTCCGACTCCGGTTGCATCATAGCGGAAGTGACGCGACGGCGCTCATGCAGGATGCGGTGG
>JACCYX010000191.1 GCA_013696265.1 Chloroflexia bacterium | reverse complement strand
GCCGAGCGTGACTTCGACGCCGAGGTGATGGGGCTCAATGACGTGCCGATGGAGGATCAGCCGGAACCACGGGTCGTCCACCTCGCCTTCCAGGTAATGGTCGGGATCGGGACGACGCTGATCCTGGTCAGCCTCTGGTTCTGGGCGACCGCCTGGCGGAAGGGTCGGGTGGAGCCGAACACCTGGCAGTTGAGAGCCCTGGTCGCGCTCGCGCCGGCCGGCTTCATCGCGATCGAGGCGGGCTGGATCGTGACCGAAGTGGGGCGCCAGCCGTGGATCATCCAGGGCGTGATGCGCACCGAGGATGCCGTCACCCAGGTTCCCAACCAGTTCGCGGCGTTCGGTGGCTTCACCATCCTCTACGCGCTGCTCGCGGTCACGACCGTCTGGCTGCTGCGGCTGCTGGCCAAGTCGCGGCCACCGGTCGAGCGCACGAGCGAGGAGGCCCCGCATGTTGCCTGACGACATCGTGCTCGACCTGCCGTTCGCGGTGGGGGCGATCCTGCTGCTCGGGATCGTGATTTACGGGGTCACGGGCGGGGCCGATTTCGGCGGCGGCATCTGGGACCTGCTGGCCAGCGGGAAACGGGCCCGGGAACAGCGGCTGGAGATCGCCCGCGCGATCGGCCCGATTTGGGAAGCCAACCACGTCTGGCTCATCTTCGTGATCGTGCTCACCTTCTCCTGCTTCCCGCCCGTGTTCGCTGCGCTCAGCACCGCCCTCTACGTCCCGCTCAGCCTGATTCTCGTCGGCATCACGTTGCGCGGGGCGGCGTTCATCTTCCGTGCCTACGCCCACGACGTGATCCACGCCCAGCGCAATTGGGGCGCCGTGTTCGCCATCTCCAGCGTCGTCACGCCGGTGCTGCTCGGGATGTGCGCGGGTGCCGTCGCCTCCGGCAACATTCGGATCGTCGATGGCGACGTGACAAGCAGCTACTGGACCACCTGGCTCAGCCCGTTCCCGATTGTGATCGGCTTGCTGGCGCTGACCTCCTGCGCCTTTCTCGCGGCGGTCTACCTGTGCGTCGAGACGACGGGCGAACTCCAGGAAGATTTCCGCAAACGCGCCCTCGGGGCCGTCGTGGTCTTCGCCGCCCTGGGCACGGTCGCCTTGCCGGTCGCCTGGCGCGACGCCCCCCAAATCTGGGACGGCATGTGGGATCGGGCGTGGCCACTGATTCCGGCGGCGGTGGGGCTGGGGCTGGTGACGCTGGCGGCGGTCTGGATCCGCCGCTTCAAGCTGGCGCGGGCAACCGCGATCGCCGAGGTCGTGGTCATGATCGGCGGCTGGGCGCTGGCCCAGTATCCCTACCTCGTCGTCTCGGACCTGACCTACGAGAACGCGGCGGCGTCGGACGCGATGCTCAGGGTTAACCTGGTCATCTACGGTATGGGCGCCGTCATCCTCGTCCCGTCGCTGGTGTTACTCTTCGCCCTGTTCAAGGGCCAGAACCCGGCGATGACCGGGGAGTTCGGGGCGTCGACCGGCGAACTCGACGCGGACCGTCGGCCCGGTCCGGCCCAATAGCCAGGGAGAGGTGATCGCATGTCCCTCCCGTTGATCGTCGCCCACCGCTCGCTGACGCCAGGAGCGACGGAGAACGCCCGGTCGGCGATTCCGGTCGCGGCCCAAAACGGGGCGGACCTGATCGAACTCGATATCCGGCTGACCCTCGACCGAAAGCCGGTCGTGCTGCACGACGCCTGCATCGGCGGCGCGACCGTAGGGCACGGCTGGGTGCGGCTGTGGCCATCGTTTGCGTTGACCCGCCTGCCGTCGCGAGCGGGCGGGCCAGGCGACCGGGTGCCAACGCTGCGCTCCATCCTCCGCGAGTTCCCGTCCGAGGCCCAACCGGCGCTTCACCTCAAGGACCGCGCGGCCCTGGCGTCCGTGCTCAAGACGGTCGCTCGCCATTGGATTCCGGGCCGGACCTGGCTCTGGCTGGAGGACTCACGAGATGTCGTCACCGCGCGACAGGCGCTACCTGAGCTGCGGGTGACGCTGCTGCGCCCGGCCGGCTGGATGCCCGGTTCGCGGCAAGCGTATTTCGAGGAGGCGCAGTGGGTTGGGGCGAGCGGCGTCAGCGTTCCCTGGGGCGTGATCGACGAGGGCCTGATCGAACATGCCCACCAGCATCAGTTACGTGTCTTTTCCCGACTGGAACGAATGGACACGCTCGATTCGCGAATCGCCGCGGGCCTGGACGGGGTGATCACCGAGGACCCAGGCGCGGTGCGACGTCACCTCGAGACACAGGGAGCCGTGAACGGCGCCTGACCACTCTTGGCGGGCGGGCGTGTGGTACCGTAATCGGAATCTTCGTAAGTCCCAAAACCGGAATTCCCCCAAGGGAGGCGCCATGGCCGGCAAGAAGGTGAAGAACGAAGTCGAAGGCATCCGTAACGAACTGCAAAACCTCTCCGAAGCGGTCTGGGCCCTGCGCGAACACGCCACCATCCAGACCGCCGCGGCGGCGGCCGCGTCATCGACCGGAAGATCACCCAACGGCGTGCTGGTCGCCAGCTCCGTCGCGAACATCGCCGCCGACCTGGACGTGGCGGGGGCAGCGCGCGGCGCCGTCGTCACCCGCGGGGTCGTGCGCAACGCCGCCGGAGACCGCGAATACCGCTGGGACTTCGAGGCGAACGCCGGCGACCTCCTGGCTGTCGATGACGAGCAGGCGTCGCGCCTCCTGGCCGCGATCAGCCATCGCCAGCGGCTCGCCATCCTGAAGCTGATCCTCGACCAGCCGACAACGGCGGCCGAACTGGTCAGCACGCTCGACCTGGGAACCACCGGCGCCGCCTACCACCATCTCCACGTGCTGCAATCGGCCGATCTCGTGACCCAGGAGGGCCGCGGGGTGTTCGTGGTGCAGGCGCACCGGGTCTCGGCGATCTTTTCGATTCTCGCCGGCATCGAAAGCGCCGCCAGCGCCAGCGTGACGGAAGTTGCCAAAGATGATGGCGCCCCTGATGAGGCCGAGCTGGCCGAAGCCGG
>JACCYX010000179.1 GCA_013696265.1 Chloroflexia bacterium | reverse complement strand
TCGGCCGCCACCGCGCCCAGGTTGCCAATCGAAAGCGTCTCACCCATCTCATCGCCCAGCGACGCGAAGATGCGGCCGGATTCCTCCCAGTAGCGCTGGGCATCGTCGAGTTTGCCCCGGAAGTACGACACGGCCGCCAGGTTGCCGAGCGCACGTCCCAGGAGGTGAGCATCGTTGGTTTCGCGGGCAAGGGACGCGGCTCGGGAGTGAACGTCGATGGCGGTGGCATAGGCGCCGCGGCCATGCGCCACGTATCCCTGCCCGATCAGCGCCAGGGCCTGGCACCGCCGCTCCCCAAGGCTCGTGGCGAGGTCCAGGGCCGCCGTGAAATACGACTGGGCAATATCCTGGTCGCCCTGATCCTCGGCCAGGTTGCCGGCCTCAACCAGGCCACGGCAGTGATGGATGGACTGGCGGTCGCCCGATGCGGCAAGCGCCCGGTCCAGGAATCCGCGCGCCTCGGTGACATGTCCCCGCGCGGTCGCGAAGCGTGTGGTCACCCCGAACAGCCGCAGCACAAACGCCTCGCGTCCATTCGCCAGCGACCACTCCGATGCCGCCCGGATGTTCTCCCACTCCGGTTCCAGCCGGTTCAGCCACCGCTCCTGCTCTGGTCCATACAGGTGCGGTTCGGCCTCTTCGGCAAGGGTCGCGAAATGGCTGGCATGGGCGAGCCGCGCGTCGCCGGCTTCGCCGCGTTCGTCCAATTGTTCCAGCCCGTAATCGCGCAGCGTTTCGAGCATCAGGAAGCGGACGTCCCCGGTCGGGTGCGGCATCGCCTGGACCAGGCTGTGGTCGACCAGCGTGCTGAGGACAGTCCAGGCATCGCGCCCATCGTCCGTCTCCTGGAACAGCGCCTCAACGGCATCGAGCGAGAAGCCGCCCGCGAAGACCGACATCCGGCGAAACAACCACTGTTCGGGTGGCGTCAGTAGGTCGTAGCTCCAGGCGATGGCATGGCGCATGGTCCGGAGCCGGTCGGGAACGCCACGGCGCTCGCCACGGAGGACCTGGAGCCGGTTGCTGAGCCGGGCCAGCAGGGCATCGGGTGAGAGGATGTTCATGCGGGCGGCGGCCAGTTCGATCGCCAACGGCAGGCCATCGAGCCGGCGGCAAATCTCGGCGATCGTCACCGCCTGCCGGTCATCGATGACCAGGGCCGGTTTGACCGCCCGGGCCCGGGCGACGAAGAGGGTGACCGCGTCCGCGCGCAGGATGACCTCGGCCGTGGTCTGGCCGGGCGACGGCGTTGGCAACGGGGGCAGCGGGTAGAGGTGCTCACCGGGGATCGCCAGGGCGGATTGGCTGGTGACCAGGATGGTGGTCCCCGCGCTGCGGGCGAGGAGACGGGCGATCCCCGGCGCCGCGCCGAGGAGTTGTTCGAAATTGTCGAGCACGAGCACGAGCTGCGGCCGGTCCTCGAACGCCTGGACGAGCCGATCTTCGGGGGCCTCGTTGGCCTCGAACCTGATGTCCAGCGCCTGCCCAATGGTCAGGAGCACCACCTCGACATCGCGGATCGAGGCCAGCGGCACGTACACCACGTCCCGGTCGAACTCGTCGATCATGGTGGCGGCGACATGCTGCGCCAGGCGGGTTTTGCCGACCCCGCCCGGGCCGGTCAGCGTGATCAGGCGATTGGACGGGTCGTCGATCATGGCCAGGACCCGATCCAGGTCCGCCTCGCGACCCAGCACCGGCGTCAGGCTCGTCGTCAGGCTTGTTGAGAATGGAGTGGTGGGATGCCAGGCGGCTCCCGGTGACGCACTCATGGCGGCCCGAACATCCTTCAGATTCACGCTTTCGTAAACGGAACGTTTGCTGATGTTAGGGTACGGTGCGTCCCGGATTGCCACAAGCGCCTGGATGGGCACCAGCGCGGCAACCGTTCGACCTTCGCCGGTCAGCACGGGTGCCGCAATCTCGACTATACTTGACCAGTTATGGCTGGGTCAGCGCTCACGTGCTGGCGTCACAGCCCTTTTTGCATGACATAAACGGGGAGATTTCGGCACCGATGGCAGGACCAGGCAGCGATGTACAGCTTACCGACGACGACGTGATGTTCTTGCTAAACCTCCTTCGCAATGCGCCATCCCCATTGACCACTGCCCAACTGGTCGATGCGCTGAAGCAGCGCGGCGCGCGCCAGGCGTAGTCCAGCCGGGCGGAACAATTCCCCGGCCGCGATGCGGCTCTCCCATCGCCATTCGGCAATCGCGGATTTCGACCCCATCACCCTCCACAAGGAGCCGGACCCACATGGTCACAAATCAGGAAACCCGGTCGCCAGCCTTCGCTGGCACCAAGAAAAGCCAGGCACTGGCCAACAAGGCGTTCGACGTGCTGCGGTCGCGCGGCATGTTCATGTCGGATTACTCGCCCATCCGTGTGCCCGCCGAAGCCCTCACCGCGTTCCTCGTCGAGCGGGAAGGCGCGAAAGCGGCGGATGTCGCCAGTGCGATCAGGGACAATCCGGACGTCTTTTCGACCGTCTCCGTCGACGGCATCGACTACGTGCTGACGACCCGCACCGGCAAGGCGCCCGTCTCGAACGAGGCCGCCAGCACCCATTCGCTGACGGCGCGCTTCCTGACGCCGGAACCCAAGCCGGTGCGCCCGCCGCGGCCGGCTCCAGTGCGGGTGCGGGTCGATCCCAACTGGGCAACCTGGTCCGTCCCGGAATTCACCGATGACGACGAGGATGCCTATCTCGACCAGCCCGACGAGGACGATGTCGTCGTGATCGTGGCCGATACCGGGCCGGCCCCGGTCGCCGAGGCGACACCAGTGCCCGAGGCCACGGCGCCGGTGGTTTCCCCGCCAGTCGAGGACGTGGTAGCGGACGTGCCCGCCGCCGAACCGGAGCCGGTGGCGCATGAAGTTGTGGCGGAGGCTGAGCCAGAGCCAGTGGTCGCCGAGGTGGAGCCGGTTATCCCGGAGCCGGAACCAGTGGTCATCGAGACGGTGGAATCCGAGCCGGAGCCGGTGGCCGCCGAACCAGAACCGGTCGCGGCGGTGCCAGCCGCGCGTCCCATGATCGCGGCCCGCGATTTTTCGGGTTTCGACGACACCGCGATCGCCGCCGCCATCGATTCGCGGCTGGCCGACGACCAGCGTGTCGCCCAGTTTGCCGGGCAGTGGATGGCCGAAGACCGGGTTGCCCGGCTCGGCCGGAACGACATCCGCCGCATCAAGGACTACATCACCGAGCAGGAGCAGCCGCTGACGGACAGCGCCCTTGCCCAGGATGTCCTCAACGTGCGGCCCAACTCGGCGGATTTCGCGTTGATCCAGTTCGCGGTCAATTTCCGCCTCTCCCGCGAGCATCGGGATTTCGACTTCGTGGGCACCAACGACCAGCGCTTCTGGAGCACGAGCAGCCTGCCCCAGATCGGAACCACGCGCCGGAAACCGAACGAGATCGGCACCGACTATCGCTACCTGGTGGACGAAATCCCCGCTCACGCGGACTATCGCTCCGTCGAATCCGTGAGTCATGTGCTGTCGTTCTATGAGATCATGCTCGGTCTGCTGCCGTACAACCTGGACATGCAGCGCCTGCTGCCGAAGCCTGTGCTACCGGAGCAACGGTCGGCCGTCCTGACCTTCGAAATCCCGCAGCTTTACACCACCTACCTTGTCGAGCTGCGCTACCCCACGCCGAACCGGGGCGGATTCCTCCTCGGCCTCGACGATTTCTACGGCGAGAGCCTCGTGGCCGGCGCCATGATTTCGATCTCGGCCACGGAGAGCGACGGTCACTACAAAATCGAGTTCCTGCCAGGCGCCAACCAGAATGCCCGCCTGCTCGACCTCGACGATCGCCGCTCCCCGCGCTACCACTTCCGGCCCACGTCGTACGCCTGCGAGGTGGCTCCGGAATGGCTGATCAGCGAAGACCGCTTCCCGAAACTCGGCAACGAGAAGCCGCTCGACGACAAGGTCCGGCGCCGCCCGGACGCCGTGGTCGAAGCGACCTTCGAGCGCGTCGGCCTCGAAGACGGATCGAGCTTCATTTCGACCTTCGATGAACTCTTGGCGGCCGCCAATATCGAGAGGCCAATCTCCGAGACGTTGCTGCGCGCCACACTGGAGCAGCACGCCAGGGTGTCGAGCGACGACGGCGACACGTTTACCTATGACGCGGGATAACGACGCGGATCGGGACCCGTTCGAGGACGTTGAACTGGAGGAGGAGCCATCCGACTCCGGCCTCGAAGATATCCGGGTCTTTTCGATCGAAGACGGCGAGGATGACGTCGATCTTGATCTCGAAACGGCCGAGGCGCACCCCTCGAAGCCATCGTTGGCGACAGTGCTAACGGATCTCGAACGGGGCGAGCGGGTCTACGCCGACCTCTACGGGCTGTCGGACCTGGGAGCCGGTGACCTCTCCATACTCCAGGAGCGCTGGCCCCTGATTGATGCCGGGATCCGCGCGTCCGTGGTCCGGGAAGCCTTCGATATCGGCGCCGAAGATTACCGGATGCACTTCACGCGGCTCTTCCTGATGGCGACCGGGGACCCCGATCCTGGAGTGCGGCAACAGGCGGTCGCCGCACTCCAGGCGGAGGAGGACCCGGCCGCCGCCGCACGCCTCCTCGACGTGCTGGTCAACGACGACTCGGACGATGTCCGGAGCGAAGCGGCCAATAGCCTCGGCCCCTACGTCTACCTGGCGGAGTGGGAGGAGTTGTCGGCACCGCTGGCCGGACGCCTGTCGCAGACACTTTTCACCATCGCCGAGAATGAGGCTGAATCGTGGCACGTCCGACGACGCGCGATCGAATCCGCGGCGGCCTTCGGTCCGAACCCTCGCGTCAACGCGCTGGTTCAGCGGCTGTACGATGAGGACGAAATGGGCTTGCGGGCCAGCGCGCTCGTCGCCGCCGGCCGGGGCAACCAGCGTGATTGGCTGGCGGTGGTGATCGAGGAGTTCGAGAACGAGGACGCTGAGATCCGGTTCGAGGCGGTGCGGGCAGCGGGCATGTTCGGGGATGTCGACGCCCTCCCCAGCCTGTCCGAACTGGCGAAGGGAGACGAGGACAGCGATGTGCGTCACGCGGCGATCGCCGCGATTGGCGAGATCGGCGGCCAAGGCGCGATCCGCATCCTGATGCGGCTTGCCGAGCACGCGCCCGCAACCGACACGGCCGTGATCGACGATGCGCTGGTCGAAGCCTCGCTCGAAACCGATCCGCTCTCGTTTGGTGTCGAGCCCACGTCCAACTAGACTATACGGATATGGCCGGATGATGGTCCGGCCACGCCGGATTTCCCTGACGGTGACTGCAAGGAAGGACCACCATAATCGCACACTTCGACCTGGCGGACGCCCCTTCGCATCCACCCCAGCCGTCCGATGCCTGGGACGGCCGGTTGAATGAATTGGGCGGTCACCTCCTTCAATCCTGGAGGTGGGGGGCGTTCAAGCAACGGCACGGATGGAATGCCCACCGGTTGCTCGTCAACGATCCGGCGGGGACGGCGATGGCCCAGGTGCTCTACCGGTTCCAGGGACCAGTCAGCATCGGCTACGTTCCCCGCGGTCCCGCGTTCGCTGGCGACATCCCGGTACTCTGGCCGCTCCTGCTGAAGGAGATCGATGCCTCGGCGCGGCGCAACCGCGCCATCGCCACCATCCTGGAACTGGATCGCGCGACCGGCTTCGCGGGCTCCCTCCGGGACGCCGGGTTGGTGCCCGGCCCGGAGCATTTGCAGCCCGGCCGCACCGTCAAGATCCCGATTGCTGATGACGATGTCATGCTCCGGCAGATGCACCAGAAAACGCGCTACAACGTTCGCCTTGCCCAGCGGCGCGGCGTCGTGATCGAACGCCATCACAGCGACGAGCCGGTGATCGATGCGTTTTACGACCTGATGCAGGACACGGCGGTGCGCAATGAGTTCGGCATTCACTCCCGCGAGTACTACGCCGATTTCCTGCGCCTGTTCGCCGAAGACGCCATCATGCTGTTCGCCCGGGTCGATGAAGGAGCATTGGGGGCCGTGCTGATCGCCGCCCGGTTCGGCAAAGAAGCTATCTACATGTATGGCGCCTCGTCCACCAAGCACCGCGCCCACGGCGCCGCGTTCCTGTTGCAATTCGAGGCGATGCGTTGGGCGCGGGAGCACGGCTGCGAAAACTACGACCTCTGGGGAATCTCCGACAAGGACCCGGAAACGGTCAAGAGCGACACCACCAGCGCGATCGCGGGCACGAAAGGCGACGACTGGCGCGGGTTGTACCGGTTCAAGACTGGATTCGGCGGCCAGATCGTCACCTATCCCGCCTTGCTCGAACGGCGGCACGTTCCGGTCTTGCCGTGGCTGGCGCGTAAACTGAACGTGATCAAGGGCTAGCCGGGTGGACCAGCTTCCCCACCCGGGTCCGCGCCGGGCACCGTTGGCCGAGCTGGCATCGACGGTCCCCCAGGCACGGCTACACGGCGACAGCGATGGGTCCATCACCGGCATCCAGTACGACTCCCGCGTGATCCGGCCCGGCGATCTCTTCGTGGCGCTCCGGGGCGCGGACTTCGACGGGCACGACTACATCGATCAAGCCATCGCCAACGGCGCGGCCGCCTTGCTGGTCGATACCGTGGCCGAAGGTCCGATTCCCCAGATCGTGGTGCCAAACAGCCGGGCCGCCCTGGCCCCGATCGCTGCGCGCTACTACGGGCATCCAAGCCGGGAACTGGAGGTCATCGGCCTGACCGGAACCGATGGCAAGACGACGACCAGCTTCCTCGTCGATCACATCCTCCGCCACGCCGGACGTGTCACCGGGCTGATCGGGACCGCGGGAATCCGGATTGGCAAGGATGTCTCCTATACCCTGCCGCACCAGACGACACCGGAATCCAACCTCTTTCAGGGATACCTGCGGGAGATGGTGGAGCACGGGGTAACGCATGCCGTCGTCGAAGCCACGTCGCACGGGCTCGCCATGCACCGCCTCGATACCACGCGGTTCAGCATCGCCGGCGTGACCAACATGACCCACGAGCACCTCGAATACCACGGCACGGTGGAACGATACTGGCGGGCGAAGGCGTTGCTGGTCGAGCGCGTGGCGTTCGAGGGTGGTGTTGTCGTCCTCAACGCCGACGATGCGGGAGCCATGTCGGCTGAACCCTACGCGACGGGCGCTCGAGTGTTGCGCACAAGCTCGTGCGGCCAACCGGCTGGGATCGTGGCCTCGAACATCGATGTTCGCGCCACTGGCACATCGTTCACGGTCAATGTGCAAGGCGAAGTGGCCGAAATTGAAATGCCGCTGATTGGCGGCTTCAACGTCGATAATGCCCTGATCGCGATTGGCATCGCCCACGCCGCCGGGATCGACCCCGCCACAATCGCCACGGCGTTGCGAACGGCAACAGGTGTGCCGGGCCGTATGCAGATCATCGACGAAGCTCAGCCATTCGTTGTCGTTGTCGACTACGCGCACACGCCGGAATCATTGCGCAAGATTTTGGGTCTGCTCCGGTCGATTCAGGCGGGCCGGATCATCGTCGTCTCGGGCAGCGCGGGTGAGCGCGATCCCGGCAAGCGGCCGCTCCAGGGCGAGGTCTGCGCCGAACTCGCCGATGTCAGCATTTTCACCAATGAGGATCCCCGGAACGAGGATCCGAAACGAATCCTGGAAGAGATCGCGGCGGGCGCGCGGCGACGTGGCGGCGTGGAGGGCGAGTCCTTCCTGAAGATCGTGGACCGCCGGGAGGCTATCGCCCACGCCTTCTCGCTGGCGGGACCCGGCGATACGGTGCTGCTCGCCGGCAAGGGCCACGAGCAGAGCATCATCGTCGGCTATGACCATACGCCGTGGGATGAAGCCACCGTCGCCCGCGAGTT
>JACCYX010000172.1 GCA_013696265.1 Chloroflexia bacterium | reverse complement strand
TGCAGCATCGGCGCGATCGCGGAGGGCAGCCCGAGCGACAATTGGATCTGCTCGCCCCCAACCAGCAGCGAGGCGAGCAGGAACGAGACGAGGATGATGCCGAACGGGTTCAGCCTGCCCAGCCAGGCGACGATGATCGCGGTGTAGCCGTAGCCGGGCGACAGCTCCCGCTGGAGGGAGTGTCCGATCCCGGCCAGCTCCGACATCCCGGCGAGGCCGGCCAGCGCCCCGCTGACGAGCATCACGACCACGATGTTGCGCGCGGTCGCCATCCCGGCGTACCGGGCGACCCGTTCGCTGTGCCCGGCGATCGCGATCTCGTACCCCCACCGCGTCCGTTGGAGCACGAAGAAGAGCAGCACCGCCGCCACCAGCCCAAAGGCCAGGCCCAGGTGGACGCGGGTGGTTCCCCAGGTCGGGAGATACGTCGCCGGGGCGAAGACCACCGTGCCGGGAAACCCAAACCCGACCGGGTTCTTCCACGGTCCATGCACCAGCCACGAGGCGAAGAGGATGGCGACGTAGTTGAGCATCAGCGAGGTGATCGTTTCATTAACGCCAAGGGAGCCGCGGAGCACGCCGGGGATCGCCGCCCACAACGCGCCGCCGATCATCCCGGCCGCCATCATGCCGGGTATCACAACCCAGGGGCCAGCGTCCGGCAAGCCGTAGAGCGCGACCCAGGTCGCGAAGATCGCCCCGAAGTAGAACTGGCCCTCGGCCCCGATGTTCCAGAGTTGCATCCGGAAGGCGACCGAGACACCCAGCCCCGTCAACAGGAGCGGGATCGTTTTGACGAGCGTTTCCGACCGCTGGTATCCCGAGCCGAACGCCCCGTCGAACATGGTGCGGTAGACCGTGAACGGGTTCTCGCCGGCGATCCACATGATCAAGCAGCCCACCAGCAACGCCGCAAAGATACTGAAGACCGGCACCAGCACCTGCGCGGCGGGCGACGGCCGGCTGACGCGATCCAGCTTCCAGCCGCGGGTGGACGGCGGCGGCGAGGTAAGGGACGGCGCACTCATGCGCTCACCGGCTGCCGGATGTAGTCGAGCGGCGTCCCGGCCATCATCAGTCCGAGCGTTTCGGCATCGGCCTCGCGCGGCGTGACCGTGCCCATCAGTTGACCTTCATAGATCACCGCGATCCGGTCGCAGAGCGCGATCAGTTCGTCGAGGTCCTCCGAAATAAGGAGGGTGGCCGCGCCACGTACTCGCTGCGCCCGCAACACGCCGTGGATCGCCTCCGAGGCGCCGACATCGACGCCGCGCGTGGGATGGACGGCGACGATCGCCGCCGGTTCCCCAGCCAACTCGCGGGCAATGAGCAGCTTCTGCTGGTTCCCGCCCGAGAGATCGCGGAGACGGGCGGAATGATCCGCCGGGTTGACCTCGTAGGCCCAGATCAGGCGATCGGCGAAGCGGTCGATCGCGCGTTTCACCAGCATCGGGCCCCGCGCGATCGGATTTCGGCGGTAGGTGCGCAGAATCGCGTTGCTGGCGAGATCGAGCGGTCCGACCAGGCCGGCGCCGAGCCGGTCTTCCGGGACGTGGGCCACCCCAGCGCGGGCGATCGTCCTCGGGTGGGCATTGGTGATGTCCATGTTCCGCAGCGTCACGGTGCCCTCGGTGGCGGGCCGCAAGCCGGTGATGACTTCGGCCAGTTCCCGCTGGCCGTTGCCCGCCACCCCGGCAATCCCGAACGTCTCCCCGGACCGAATCTCGAACGACACGCCCCGCAAGGCGGGGAGCCGCTTGTCGCCCAGCGCCGACACGTTCTCGACCGCAAGGACCACCTCACCCGTTTCCCCGGCGCCGTCAACCTCGCTGTCGTCGAGCAAGACGGCGGCCAGCTCTCGCCCGACCATCATCCGGGCCAGCGCGCGGCGATCGACCGCGCCGGCATCGAGCGTATCGACGATCGACCCGTGCCGCAGGACCGTGATCCGGTCGGCCACGGCCTCGACCTCGCCCAGTTTGTGCGAAATGAAGATCACGCAAAACCCTTCGGCGGCCAGTGCCCGCATCGTCTGGATCAGGTCAGCGCTTTCTTGCGGCGTCAGGACCGCCGTCGGCTCATCGAAAACGAGCGTCGTCGCGCCGCGGATCAGCAACCGGAGGATTTCGACGCGCTGCTGTTCGCCGACCGAAAGCTGCCAGATCCTCGCCCTTGGATCGACTCCCAGGCCGTATCGCTTGCTGACGTCGACGAGTTGTCGCTCGGCCGCGTCCAGGTCAAGGGCAACGCCGGTGCGCGGCAAGCCGAGCACGATGTTCTCGGCCACCGTGAATGAATCGACTAGCATGAAATGCTGGTAGACCATCCCGATTCCGGCTTGGATGGCGTCTCCCGGACTTCGGAACGTGACCGGCTGGCCACCGACCCGGAGTTCACCGGCGTCGGGCCGGTAGAACCCGGCGAGGATGCTCATCAACGTGGACTTGCCCGCGCCGTTTTCGCCGATCAGGGCATGCACTTCGCCCTTGCGCGCCACGAACCAGATATCTTCGTTGGCGACCACCGGCCCGAAGCGTTTGGTAATGCCGAGCATGGCGACCGCCTCGTTCGGCGCGACAGACGGCGGCGCACCGACCATGGCGGCGTCAGCGGCCGGTGTCATCGTTGGCGGAGAGTCGGACAATGGCACGGACTCCAGCAGGTCTGGCGGGGCGGTTTGGGCGTGTCCGGACAGTGCCGGAAGGCATCATGCGGAGTGTACCTGACGCGGGCAGGGCAGCGGGACAGGGGACGTAGGGTACGCATCCCCGCCAACCGTCAGGTCGAGCCTGCTCGACATCCCCCGGCGCAGCGGAGCGATAGCCGGTATCGGTACCGCTTGAATACCGCTTCGCTGCCTCCTTCGTCGGAATGACAGTTTGGGGGCTCTCATGCCAGACAGGACAGGATGGTCAGCGTCCTTAGCCGGTCGGACTGCCCTCAACCCCTTGCACGAACCACTCCATCGTCAGGATTTCCTCATCGGTCAGCGAGGCGCCCTCGGCCACTCCCTCGGAACCATCCTGTTGCGCGATCGGGCCGGTGAAGATGTCGGTGACGCCCATCGCGCCGGAGCGGAACTCCTCCGCTAGCGCCTCGGCTTCCGTGGCGACATCCTCCGGCACGAACGCGGCGAGCGGCGCGAGATCGACGACCCCGTCCGCCCAGCTCCCCCAATACTGGTTTGAAGTCCAGGTACCGGCCAGCATCTGCTCGACCGCCCCGGTGTAGTAGACGCCCCAATTCCAAACGGCGCTGGTGAGCACGGCGTCGGGAGCTAGTTCCGCCATGTCGACGTTGTAGCCGACGGCATACCGCCCGGCCGCCTCGGCCGTTTGCTGCGGTCCTGGACTATCCTGGTTGGTGGCGATGACCTCGACCCCAAGGTCGATCAGGGCTTGGGCAGCCGCGGCTTCGAGCTGCGGATCGAACCAGGTGTTGGTCCAGACCACCTGGACGGTGACGTCGGGATTGGCCGCCTGGGCGCCGAGGGTGAAGGCGTTGATGCCCCGGATCACCTCCGGAATCGGGAAGGCGCCGACGTAGCCGAGCGTGCCGGTTTCCGCCATCCTCGCCGCCACGACACCGGAAACGTACTGCGGCTCCTCGATTTTCCCGAAGCCGGTGCTGACGTTCTCGGCCGTCTGGTAGCCCGAGATGTGGATGAATTGGATCTCCGGGAACTGCTCGGCCACGGAAAGCACCGCCGGTCCGTAGTTGAACGAGGTAGCCACGATCAGGTCGTAGCCTTCCTCGGCGTAGCCCCGGATCGCCCTCTCCG
>JACCYX010000167.1 GCA_013696265.1 Chloroflexia bacterium | reverse complement strand
TGCACCAGGCGTACATCCCCTTCTTCGGTCAATTCGATGTCGGCTGGCTCTACGTGCCGATCGCGGCGGTCGCGATTGTCGGCATGTCGAACGCCGTGAACCTCACCGACGGACTGGACACTCTGGCCGCGATCACCGCCGCGATCGCGTTCTGCGCCTACGGCATCATCGCCTACCGGCAGGGGCAGCTCGGGGTCGTCACCTTTTGCTTCTCGATGGTTGGGGCGCTGGCGGGTTTCCTCTGGTTCAACGCGCACCCGGCCCAGGTCATCATGGGCGACACCGGCGCCCTGGCGATCGGGGCGGCCCTGGCGACCGCCGCCTTCATGACCGGCCAGTGGCTCCTGCTGCCCGTGGTCGGCGCGGTCTTCATCGCGGAAATGCTGTCGGTTATGATTCAGGTTGGGTATTACAAGCTGTCGGGCGGCAAGCGCATCTTCAAGATGTCGCCGCTGCACCACCACTTCGAGATCCTGGGCTGGTCGGAAACCAGGTCACGATGCGCTTCGCCCTGGCCGGAATGATGGCCGGGCTGCTGGGCGTGGCGCTGGCTTTGCTCTAGATGGCGGCGACCTCTTACTGGCGCGGCAAGCGCGTGACGGTGATGGGGCTCGGCGTCCTCGGCGGCGGTGTTGGCGCCGCAAGATATCTTGCCTCGCACGGCGCACTTGTCACGGTCACGGACACGCGCGACGCCGAGTCGCTAGCGGATTCGGTGGCGGCGCTTGACGGGCTGCCCATCACCTTTCACCTCGGGCGCCACGATCGGAATGATTTCACGTCCGCGAACGCCGACGTGGTGGTGCGCAATCCCGGCGTGCCGATGGACTCACCGTATCTGAAGGCTGCCAGGGATTCGGGCATCCCGATCGAGATGGAGATGTCGATCTTCTTCCGCGATTGCCCGGCGCCGATCATCGGCGTCACCGGCACCAAGGGGAAAACGACGGTTTCCGCGCTGATCGGCTGCATCCTGCACGCCTGGAACCCGGACTCGATGCTGGCCGGCAACATGGGTATCTCCGCATTGATGAAACTCGACCGGCTGACTCTGGAAACGCCGGTTGCGCTCGAACTCTCCAGTTTCCAGATCGAATCGCTAAACGACCATCGCCTCAGCCCGCACGTGGCGGTGATCACGAATATCTTTCCCGATCACCTCGACCGCTACCGCGATTTCGAGCACTACGCCGCGACCAAGCGCGGTCTCACCCGCGTTATGCGCCCTGACGATGTCGTCGTCTACAACGTGGGCGATCCAGAGTCGTCCCGGGTCGTTGAAGAAACTCGTGCCCGCCGCTTCCCGTTCGGGTTGGGTCAACCTCATGAGGACGGTGCTTGGGGCATCGGCGAGGACCTCGTGCTAGTCGATGGGGCGATGCGGATGACCTTCGAGCGTCCCGGCGTGCTCGCGCTCGCGGGCAATCATGGCGCGAGCAACGCGCTGGCCGCGGTTGCCGCCGCGCATGCCTATGATGTGCCGGAGTGGGCGATCGCCGAGGGGTTGCGGTCGTTCACCGGCGTCGAGAACCGGCTCGACGTGGTGACTGAGATTGGCGGCGTCACCTACGTCAACGACACGTCCGCCACCGCGCCGGCGGCGGCGATCGCGGGAGTGCGCGTGCTGGCGCCACGCGCGAAGACGCTGCGGCTGATTGCTGGAGGAGCCGACAAGCGGACCGATCTCACTCCGTTTGCCGACGAGTTGCGATCGAGGAACGTGAAGGTCTACCTGCTCGAAGGATCGGCGACGCCCACGCTGCGGACCTTGATCGCCGAACGCCGGGTGGCGATTTCCGGTACATTTGACTCGATGGCAGCGGCCGTGCGCGCGGCGGCTGGCGATGCGGAACCGGGGGATCTGGTGGCACTCTGTCCCGCCTGCGCCAGCTTCGGCATGTTCCGCAACGAGTTCGATCGGGGCGAGCAGTTTCGCGCGGCGGTGTCAACGCTGGATGTGAACAGGGAAGAGCAGGAAAAGGAATTGTGACGGACTTCGCCCGCTCCAGACTTGAGACCGCATTTCCGCCGCCACCGGCCACGGTTCACTTCATCGGCATCGGCGGCATCAGCATGAGCGGCCTGGCGGAGATGCTCCAGGACGCCGGCTACACGATCACCGGGTCCGACTCGACCGCGTCCCCGGCGGTCGACGCATTGCGTGGTCGAGGCATCCCGGTCGTTATCGGCCACGAGGATCCCGCCTTCGCCTCCCAAGCCGATGTCGTGGTCAGCACCCGCCGGGCCGAGCTTCAGGCCAGCACCGAACTCACGGCGGCGGAGGCCAACGGCGCCCTGATCGTGAAGCGTGGCCAACTGCTGGCCATGATCGCCAACCCGTTGCGGTGCCTGGCCGTGGCGGGCACCCACGGCAAATCGACGACTTCGGGCATGCTCGCGATTGCGCTCCGGGCGCTGGGGCAGGACCCCGGCTACGCCGTCGGCGCGAAAATCCCCGGCGTGCTGGGCAACACCGCCGCCGGAGCGGGCGAGTTCATGGTGGTGGAAGCGGACGAGTTCGACCGCTCGTTTCTCTGGCTGCGTGCCGAGGTCTCGATCATCACGTCGGTGAGCTTCGACCACCCAGACATTTACGCCGATCAGCGGGACTACGACGACGCATTTGTGATGTTTGCTCGGCACACCAAACCGGGCGGCACCCTCGTCATCGCCGCTGACGATCCCGGCTGCCGGCGCGTCACCGCGGCGTTGGGTGACGAAAGGGCATTGCCGTTCTCGATCGTCACGTTTGGGGAGTCTGAGGACACGGACTGGCGGGTGGCGCAGGCAGGGGACCAATGGATGTTCCACGCCGCGAATGGGGAAGATGTCGAAGCCCGGCTCGGCGTGCCCGGTGCACACAACGCCCGCAACGCCATCGCCGCCGTCGCCGCCCTGCATGCGGTCGGGTATTCGCCGCGTGAGGCGGTCCAGGCGGTCGAGCGGTTCACCGGAGTCGGACGGCGGTTTGAGCACAAGGGCCAGGTTGGCGGTGTTGATGTTGTCGACGACTACGCACATCATCCTGAGGAAATCGCCGCCGTCGTGGCCGCCGCCCGTATGCGTTATGCGGATCGACGCCTCGTCGTCGTTCATCAGCCCCATACGTACACTCGGACGAAGCTGCTGCTCACCGCGTTTGCGCAATCGCTCGATCTCGCCGATGAGGTGGTGCTCCTCGACATCTATCCCGGCGGCGAAACCGACGACCTCGGCGTGTCGTCGAAGGACTTGCTCGCCCTCTTGCACGTCTCGGCTCAGGCGGTTGCCGGACCTGAGGAGGCCGCCACCGAGGTCGCGCGCGGCGCGCGGGACGGGGATGTCGTGATGACGCTTGGGGCGGGCGACATCACGCTGACCGGCGCCCGCATCCTTGAACTTCTTGGAGAACGGACTTCGGCGCGTGCCGCTAAACCCCGACCGAAGCCGGACCGCGCGCCGGTCGCCACGGTCGCGATCCCGGAAGCTCCCCAGCTCAAGCTGATGCGGGACGCTTCGATGTCGATGTACACGACGATGCGCGTCGGTGGGACGGCGGATTTTCTGGTCCGCGCCCCAACTCCAGAGGACATCGTGGCCGCGATGCGGTGGGCGGCCGGCGACGGGATGCCCGTGACCGTGATCGGCGGCGGGAGTAATCTGCTGGTCGGCGACGACGGCATCCGAGGACTCGTGATCGTTGCCCGGACGCCCGGCGAGCGAGCCGGCAAGCTGCTCACAGTCGAGGATGGCGGCGATACGGTGCTGGTCACCGTGGGCGCCCAGGCTCCGCTCTCGTGGGTGGGACGGCATTGCGCCGAGCAGGGTTGGGCCGGGATGGATTGGGGTGTCGGGCTGCCCGGCCAGATCGGCGGCGCGACGGTCAACAACGCCGGCGCCCACGGGACGGAACTGAAAGACCACCTGGTCGGCGTTGACCTTTTGCTAACGAATGGTGAGGTGGAACGCTTTCCTGCCGCCTGGCTCGAATCCACCTACCGCATGACCCGGATCAAGGAGGCGGATCGGCCCCGGCCGTGGACCGTGCTGCGGTCGATCTTCGAGCTGCCGAAGCACGATTCCGCCGAACTTGTCGCGCTGGCCGACGAGCACGCCGCGTTTCGCAAGCGGACCCAGCCGACCGGCGCCTGCTCGGGCTCGACCTTCGCCAATCCCGACGGCGACTTCGCCGGCCGGTTGCTGGAGGCGGCGGGCCTCAAGGGCTTCCAGTTGGGAGCGATGCAACTGTCACCGAAGCACGCCAATTGGGTGGTCAACACGGGAGGCGGCACCGCCCGCGACGCGTGGGACCTGATCCAGCATGCCAGGTTGACCATCCTGGATCGGTGTGGAGTGGCGCTTCGTCCGGAAATAGAGCGGTTGGGGGAGCCTTGGGGCGAAACATGACGGTGAATAACGAGATCGACGTACCAGAAGGGAATTCCCCGGCATGACCCATGACGATCGCGGCCCCCGAAAGCTCAGGATCGGACTCCTCTTCGGCGGCCGTTCGGCCGAGCACGATGTGTCGCTCCGCTCCGCCCTGACCATCATGGACGCGCTCGACCCGGACAAATTCGAGGTCACGCCGGTCGGGATTACCCGAGCGGGAGAGTGGCTCTCCGGCGGCGATCCGATGCGGGCGCTCACGTCGGCGTCGCCGATGTTCCACCTGGGCAAGGGGGAGGATACGTCGACCGAGACGCTGGACGCGGGCGCCACGTCGGCGCTCGTCGCGCGGGCGGGCTCGGCGGCGTCGATGTCCGTCCCGAGCGGCGTCACCGAGGCCGTCGATATCGTCTTTCCCGCCCTTCACGGACCGATGGGGGAGGACGGAACCGTCCAGGGAATGCTCGAACTCGCGGGCGTGCCGTATGTCGGCTCGGGCGTGCTGGGCTCGGCGGTCGCGATGGACAAGGCCGTCGCCAAGACGATCCTGGAAGGGGCAGGCTTGCCGCAAATCCCGTGGCGGCTCGTAACGCGGAGGACCTGGCGGAGCGATCCGGCTGGCGTCACGAATGGAATAACCGACACCGTTGGGTTTCCCTGTTTCGTTAAGCCCGCCAATATGGGATCGAGCGTTGGCATTTCGAAGGTCCACGGCGTTGAGGAACTCGCGGCGGCAATGGACCTGGCGGCGACTCACGATCGGCGCATCGTGATCGAACAGGGAATCATTGGCCGCGAGATCGAGATCGCCGTGCTCGGCAACGACGAACCGATCGCCTCTGTTGCCGGGGAGATCCGGCCGGAGGGCGAGTATTACGACTACAACGCCAAGTACATGGACGACACCGCGGAACTCATCATCCCCGCCCCGATGGACCCCGAACTCCTCGCGCACATGCAAGACCTGGCGGTCGGGGCCTTCAAGGCGCTCGACCTGGCCGGGCTGGCAAGGGTCGACTTCTTCATCGAGCGCGAGACGGACCGAGTCTTCATCAACGAGGTCAACACCCTACCGGGATTCACCTCGATCAGCATGTACCCGATGCTTTGGGAAGCAAGCGGCCTCCCGATTGGCGAGCTGGTTGAACGCCTCGTCCGCCTGGGCCTTGAGCGCCACGCCGAGCGTGCCTGATCTCCCATCCGGGAGGCCGCGTTCGTTCGCGGGTACGTTTACGATGAATACGTGTTGTTGCGTTCGTCAAGACCGTATGGACACCGTGCTATAATTTCGGCGAATGGCAGGCACAGCGTGCGAGGCAAGTCCGCATGGGTTATCGGCCAGCTTTGACGTTCCGGGGCATGAACAGGTAACGGCGGATCGTGGGTCCTGGTATTCGAGCCGAACGCTTGGTTCTCTATGGATGGTGATGGGACGATGCAATCCCGCGGACAAAACCCGGGCAGGGGTCAACAACAGGTTCGCGTCCATGGGGCGCAGCCGGCGAACCAGGCGCAACAATCCCGTGATCCGGGGGGTCAGGCGCCCGCCGGGGATCAGCCGGCCAACCCGGCGACGCGCTGGAGTTCTTACGATTCCTATGCCCAGGCTTTCGCCCGGATCAAGGTGATCGGCGTCGGTGGCGCGGGCGGCAACGCGATCGACCGGATGGTGAGTTCCGGGGTCGATGGCATCGAGTTCGTCGCCGTCAACACCGACGCCCAGGCGCTGATGACCAGCGAAGCCACGATTGCCGTGCGGATCGGTGACAAGCTCACCAAGGGCCTTGGCGCCGGCGGACGTCCTGAAGTCGGTGAGCGGGCCGCCGAGGAGAGTGCCGAGAGCCTCGCCGAGGTGATGAAGGACTGCGACATGATCTTCATCGCCGCTGGCATGGGGGGAGGCACCGGAACCGGGGCGTCCCCGACCATTGCCCGCCTTGCCAAGGCGGCCGGCGCGTTGACCGTGGCGGTCGTCACCAAACCGTTCGAATTCGAGGGCGGCCGTCGCCGCCGGGCGGCTGAGGAGGGTATCGCGCTCCTCAAGGAAACCGTGGACGCGCTGATCACGATTCCCAACGAACGCCTGCTCCACATGGTCGATCCCAAGACGACCGTGACCGAGGCGTTCCAGATCGCGGACGACGTGCTGCGCCAGGGAATCGCTGGAATCTCCGACCTCATCACCAAGCCGGGCGTGATCAACCTCGACTTCGCCGATGTCAAGACCATCATGCAGGAGGCGGGCTCGGCACTAATGGCGATCGGCTACGGCGAAGGCTCCGACCGCTGCGTCAACGCCGCCCGCGAGGCGATCGAGAGCCCGCTGCTGGAAATGAACATCCAGGGCGCCCAGGGCGTGCTCTACAACATCAGCGGCGGCACCAATCTCACGCTGTTCGAGACAAGCGAAGCGGCGGACGTGATCCGCGCCGCCGCCGACGACGATGCCGAGATCATCTACGGCACGTCGATCGACGATTCGCTCGGCGATGGCGTGATGATTACCTTGATCGCGACCGGCTTCGACGAGCGCGTGGGTTCGGATGCCTTCTCCGTCCAAAACTTCGGACGCGACACGCCGCGCGATACGAGCCGTACGTCGGCGCCCCGCGGCAATCGCCAGCCAGCGGTCCAACCTCCGGTCTATCCTGATGACGAATGGGAAACGGAATCCTCGATCGTGCGTTTCCTGCGCGAGCGGTAGCGGTAACGGAGCCCTGGCCGTGAAAAGTTACTGACGCGCCCTTTCCGGGACGTTTGCCAAGAGCCCGCGAGAGGATGATTCGTGGGCTTCTGGCTATACCCCGATGGCAGGTGTAATCCGTGCGATGTCCATTTTGCCGAACCGATGACTCGCGGGTCGTTGATTCCCGCGAACTCAGCGGTGGCGATTCCATCCGGCGGCGGCGTGAATGCGTGGGATGCCATCGGCGTTTCACCACGTACGAGCGTGTCGAATCGGTGTCGCTGGTGATCGTCAAGAAGGATGGACGCCGCGAGGAGTTCAGCCAGGACAAGCTGCGCCAGAAACTGCGGGTCGCGCTGACCAAGCGCCCGGTGAGCGAGGACCAGATCGATACAGTGATCTCCAGGGTCGAGGGCGAACTGACGGCGCTCAACCTCAAGGAGGTCCCGTCTGACGCGATCGGTGAGGCGGTGCTGCGGGAATTGAAGGAACTCGACCAGGTGGCGTATATCCGGTTCGCCTCGGTCTACCGCCAGTTCGCCGACATCGAGGATCTCCGCCGCGCCGTCGACACCCTCGCCTGAACCCCGAGGAGACTACCCCGATCAGGTAGTGGCTGCCCTCGTGGCAGCCAGCGGGTTGAGAGCGCGAGTTGGTCCTATGTGGAAGTGTCATCCACGGGCGTTGGCCGCCGCAAGACGGGTGATTCACATTGCGGCAACGCACCTTTGCCAACACCTCGTAGGGGAGGGTTAGCGGGCCCCGAAAGGCACGTTCGCCACCCCATTCTGGTCCGCGTATGCCCTCCCGCGATGCGCCGCGAGCCGGATCGTCCCCAGGCGGCGACCGGACCCGTGGTTCGTCACCTCGCTGCCGCGTCCGATACCGGGCAGGAGGGCATACACGGGCCAGACCTCGTTGCCAAGATGGCTTCAATGGCCCGTTAGCCCTCCCCTACGACACCATGCTGGACGCTATCCCCCAAATCTAGATGAATCACCCGGTACAAGGCCAGCCACGGCGTGAATCAGGCAGTGTCCAGTGTCCCGGATAAGGGTGTAGACCAACTTTCGTTCGAATCACGAAGCGCCTGGACCACATTCGGTCCAAGCGCTTTTCTCAGCGGTCGATGGTGGCGCCGATTAGAGCGCGATGACTTCGTCGGCCTTCTCGGTTTCCGTGTCGAAGAACGGTGACAGGCGGTCCATCAGCTGGTTCTTCGGCAGCGCGCCCACAATCTTGTCGACGGGCTGGCCACCCTTGTAGAGAATCATCGTGGGAATGTTGAACACCCCCAACTGGCTCGCGTACTGCTGGTTCTCGTCGACGTTGACCTTGACGATCTTGATGTTCGATTCCTGCTCAGCGGCGATCTCTTCGAGGATCGGTCCCACCATGCGGCACGGTCCGCACCACGGAGCCCAGAAGTCGACGAGGACCGGCTTGTCGGCCTCGATCACTTCCGTCTGGTAGGTGCTGTCGTTGATTTCGAGTGGTTTAGCCATTGAGGCCCTCCTGAACGAACGGAAAAGAAAGGTACTTCCCAAAGTATACTATAGCGTAGCGACAATGAAAACGTCCCATCCCAGAACCGTCATTGCCGGTGGCTGGAAGCCCGCCAAGCCTGTTCAGCATAGCACGCATCCGGACTTGGCCCAGTTGGGAGCGCCCATTTGGGGCCGGCTACCCGGCGGGCTGGCACCCGCTGCTGAGGAAGAGCTGGAGTTCGACCTCGCCAACAGGTTCGGTACCCGGATAAGCGATCGATACGCTGGCGAGTTCCGGTGTCGATCCTTCCGCCGGTTCTGGCAAGAGTTCGGAAAACTCGTCGTTGATGAGTTCGGCGATGGCATTGGAAAGGGTCACTCCCTGGCCAAGCTCGTTCGCCCGTGACGATATCAGGACGAACCCAAGCCGGCAGTTCTGGCCATCGATGTACGGCGCGAGCACCGAATCCAGTTCGGCGATCGCGTCGTCGATGGCGTCTCCATCGCCACCTGTCACGCCTCCCAGGCTGACCTGGATGATTTCCTCGACGGAGTTCGGATTCAGTGAATTAAGCTGTACTTGCTCGCTGAGAGCGGCGGCGGAGGCCTCGGCATCGGCGACGAGTTGGCTGGATGCCGCGCTCGTGGCCTGGGCGTCCGCGATCTGCTGCCCGGAAGCCGCGCTGGTGGCTTGCGCGTCGGCAATCAACTGGTTGGAGGCGTCGCTCGTGGCCTGGGCGTTCGCGAGCGCCTGGCTGCTTGCGTCACTGGTGGCTCGCGCCGATTGGGCGTTGGCCTCGCTCGTCGCCAGTTGGCTTTGAGCCGCCACCACGGTTGCCTGGGCGTTCGCGCCGGAATCGGCGTTGGCGGTCGCGACGGCTTGCACTTCGGCCTGTTGCGTCGCCATCTCGTCGAGCGCGCTGGCCGCCTCGGTCGCCTGTGCCACGTTGGTCGCGAGTTGGCTGTTGAGGTCGTCGACGTTGCTCGCCGACTGAGCCTGCTGGGTGGCGAGCGCATCGATCGTGGCTTGTGCGGAAGCGGCGTCCTGCGTCGCCTGGGCGTCGGCGGTGGCGCGTTGATCGCTCGTCATCGCCGCCCTGGTTGCTTCCGTGTTGGCCGCTTCGGTCGCCGCCGCGATCACCACCTCCGCGGCTTCCCGCGTCTGCTGGGCGCTGATGGCCGCCTCGTCGATCTGGCTTTCCAGTGCCTCGACGGTCTGGAGATTCTCCGCCTCCTGGAACGCCAGGTCGGATTCGGCCGTGGCGAGGTAGTCGGGAGCCGGCGTCGGCGTTGGGGTTGGCGGTTCCTGGCCGACCGTGTTGGCAACGGCGAAGAGCATCGCGAGGCCAAGCAGGAGGTCGGCGAAAAGCCAACCGCCCAGCGTAAACATGTCACGCCGTGTGCGTCTTTTGCGCTTGTAAGGCTGCATCAGCGAACTCCGCGTGTCGAGGAGCGTCGGTCAGATTTGGTGTGGACTCGTGCTACCGGGACCAGGGTCCACGTCCAATCACTGGCTCGCTGCCATCGTGACGCCCAAGTTCCGCCCGCAATGCTGAGGCGAACGCCTGCTGCAGGTTCTCGGTGTTGGGCGCGGTCTGGACCATCCGGTTGAGCGTGTTGGCGAGGCTGTCCAGTCGCTGGACCAGATGCTGGAGGTCCTGGTTGACCTCGCGCTGCCGTTGGGCGGTGGTCACGCCGACCGACCCAAGTTCCTTGGAGACGCCCGAGATGTCCCGCGCGATCTCCGCCTGTTGTCCAAGCAACGAGTTGAGCGTGGTGGCGTGCTGGCCGGTCTGGACGCCCATGCGCTCGAATTCGGCCCGAATCCGGTTGAGCCCCTGACCCACGTCGTTCAGGGCGCGGGTCGTCGATTCCGCGCCGGTCGAATTCAACCTGAGCGCGTCGGCCAGTCGTCCGGTGGCTTCCATGTCGCCGGCCACAAGTTGATCGACGCGTTCCTGGCTCTCGGCGATTTGCTGGGCGATCTGGCCCAGGCCGCGCACGGCATCGCCCGCGATCCGGCCCGCCTGCGCCGCCTGTTCGGCGCCAGTGATTGCCTTGTCGGCAGTTTCCGCAAGATTGGACGCCGCCAGCGACAGTTGCCGGTTGACCGCCTGGTCGCTTTGGATGGCCGAGGATGTCATGCGTTCCAGATTCGTGACGGCGGCAAGCAGGCTGCGTTGTTGGTCGCCGGAGCCACTGACTTCGCTGGCCAGGTCTTCGAGCGCGGTTTCCAGCCCGGACGAAACCTGCCGCAGATCGACGAGCAGCCGGTGCAGTTCCTCGGCTCCGGCCCGCATGCCGGTCGCGAACTTGCCGAAGTCGGCAAACTCCTTCTCGCGGCGGCTGGCCAGGCTTTCGAGCCGGTCGTGCTCGACCTGGAGCTGCGTGAGCAGTTCCTGGCTGCCGCGATCGAACCGATCGGCAAGCCGTTCCACGCTGTCCGCAAGTTGGGCCGGGCGGTTCGTCCGGTCGCCGGCCAGGATCACGCCCGCTTCGGCGAGGACGTTGTCGAATTCGGCCTGGAAGGTCGCCGCGGTGTCGGCGATCAAGTCTTCCTGCTCTTCCCTTCGGCCGTGAGTGTAGAAGGTGAGGACGATCATGACCACGATGACGGCGGCATCGATCAGCGCGACCGTCGAGAACGTCGGCGAAAGAATGCTGGCCTCGCCGCCGAAACCACGCTGCCAGAGCAGGAGGAAGGGCGTGGCCGACTGGTCGGGATTCTGATCGAGAAATCGATCGTAGGCGCGGGATGCTTCGGCGAGGGCCGCCCAGGTGAGCAGGATCGGTACCAGCACCAGCACGTTGCGGACCTTGTCGGCGATCTCGACGCGGGCGGGCGCATAGCCGCCTTCACGGCGCACGGAGTAGGCGTGGGAAAGCCGGTCCGTATTGAAGGCGCGTCGCAGGTCGACATCGGACCACCGGGTGCGGCCGGTTTCCGACGTCAATGCGTTGCCCAGGTCCCGGAGGCGGGACGAAGACCGGGCATCGACCTCGGAGAGCGAGCCAGCGATACCCTGGATTTCCGAGGCAACATTGGACGAACTCGTCCAGATGCTGCCTTGGTTCGTACCATTCGGCGCCCGGTGCTGACGGGTGTCTTGCCAGGGCACAATCTCCCCGGGTTGCGTACGTTCAGGTTCCCGGTCGCCCGGGTCCGTGGGCCGGTTTCGAGTTCGAAGTTGCAATGGCTTGACCCTTTCCGTGACCGCCGTGTCCTGTGGCTGCCTTGCCAGTTCTACTACAATCCCCTGAATTGCCGCGTCAGCGGGCCAGCGGGAGTGTTTCCGAAGACTGACAGATACGCGTCACGCGGCGAGAGGACCAACGTACAGTGGATAGACTCGCTCAGTTCCAGAACGCATTGGCCGAGCGTCGCGTTCCGGCCCTTGCCGGATTGCACGCCAGACCCGTACTCGATCCGACGGGACGTCCCCATGTTGTTGCGGGAAACAACGCCCAGGTGGCACGCCTGAGGCGGGCAGACGGGGGAGACGTTGCTTTACGTATCGTAGCATCCACGGGCAAGAGCCGTGACCTGGCTCTCAGGTACGGCGCCCTGGCCGAGTTCCAGCAATCGCGTTCACTGGCCCGTTTGCCGGCCGCGATTAACCTTATCCAGACCGCACATCCGCCCATCGTGACACGGTCTGGATCCGATTCGGTCGATGGTGCGATGATGTCGATGGAGTGGATTCAGGGACCGACGCTCCTGCAAGGGATCGACCGCGCGGCGCGTACAGGCAACGTGGAGGTGATTCGAGCACTCTCCGCCGCCTTCGTCCAAATCTGGAACGACCTCGCCGGGTTCGATTTCATACACGGGGATTACACCGCCCAGAACCTGTTGGTCCGCTCGAATGGACAATTGGCCTGTGTCGATCTCGATGGCGCCTCTTGGGCTGATGCCCCGCTTGGTCCGGCGGGCGAAGGAACGCCTGGCTACCGGCACCCGACGTTGTACCGCGATGCCGCGTTACGCGATGCGTTCGCGGCGCTCGTGATCGTCACCTCGCTGGCGGTCCTCGCGGATGCTCCCGCACTCCGGACACGGTATGGCGATCCGCCCTCGTCAATCGACGGCGCGCTCCTCTTCTCGGCCTGGGACCTGGCCGATCCCACCATCTCGGGCGTCTTTGCCAAGGCGATGAGCCAGGCCACACAATCCACCCAGGTTCTGCTGGAAGGACTCGAACGGGCCTGCCTGGGGAACGCCCAGGATATTTTCGATGCGTGCGGGTCGATCCATCGGTTCAGGCTCCCGCCCTCGGCCAGTCCCGAGTCGACGACGTCCATGTCAGGCTGGAACGTGGGGCCGGTCGTCGAGCGCATGCGTGCCCACTACTCCGACACCTGGACATCGGTCGCCAATGTTCCCGATCCGCCGGTTGACAACTCGGCAATCACGGCGCCTCAAATCCCTGCCGATCCCGCGTGGTCGATGTGGGGTTCACTTGAAGAGGTTGCAAGACCTGAGCCCCTGGCCTCCGTGGCACCTGAAACCGTCACCGGCGTCGACATCGCCGAACTGAAGTTGGCGCTGGGTCGTGACGACGAGGCCGAGGTGATTCGCATCTGGTCCCAGATCGGTCAGGATCCGTTGGCGGGCCTGCTGGCGGGAGAGGTGGAGACGGTCATCGCCGCCGGGTACGACCGGCGAGTCGTGGCGGAATCACGGCGAAAGCGGGATTCGGCCGTGGTGGCCGTCGCCGATGAAGCCCGGGAGCGCCAAATCCCGATCGGGCCGCAAGCGCGAACCATCGTCCGCCAGGCGCGCGAGCGAAACGCCGTCCGCGCCGAGTTGGAAACGGCGCTGGCCGAGGGCAATCGCCAGGGGCTGGCCGAACTGGCCGTCTCCGGTCAATTGGTTGTGCTGGGCGACGCCGACCGGCAGTCGCTACAGCGGGTGTTGCAGGCCATCGAATGGCCGGCCCTGCAGCGGGCGATCCAGACCGATGACGATGTCTTGATCGCCGCCGCGTTCGACGACGAGCTGTTCGATGAGAACAGCCCGCTGGATGGTGACATCCGGGATCGCGTCGATCTGGCCCGGAGCCGGGTGCGGTGGATCGGTCTGGTGCGGTCTGCCCTTGCCCGGCGCGATGCCGGCGAACTCAGGGAACTGCTGATCGATCCTCCGGAAGGCGGCGCCGAACGCCTGAGCGCTCCGGAGCGACGCCGGATCCGCCTCTCGATCGAGCGGCGCCACGCCCTCGCCGACCTCGATTCCGTCATCAAGGGCGACGACGACGGGGCGATCGTCGCCGCCCTCAACCGGGTCGAACGGGTCGGCGCCCGAATCTCCGATCCGGCCACCTGGTCCCGCGTTCAGCGCGTCGTCGAACGGGTGTCGATCATCGACGAACTCCTTTCGGCGGCCGAGGCCCAGCCGCTCGACCATGTCCGCATCGCGCAACTGATCCCGGCCGTGAAGGCGCTCGGCCTGGAACATGACCCGCGTCTTGGCGACGACGAACTCGTCGGGCGGCTTGAATCGCACGTGATCAAGATGGCGCACGTCCGACGGATCAGGGCGGCGATCGAGCGGGACAACGATGTCGCCATCGTCACGGTGGCCGTCCCTGATCCGCGCAACGCCCTCGACATGCTCACCGAGCCGGAGCGGGACCGGGTCGCGGCCGCGATCAAGGCGCGGAGAAACGCGGAGCGCGCCAGCGTGAGGACAGGGTGATCAGATGGGTACGGCGACCGGTTGCTCCCACTGACCCGATTCCGCGCTTCGGGAGACGGCATCGAGCACAGCCTGGTTCCGGAAACCGTCCTCAAACGACGGTGAGGGATTGACGCCGGTTCGAATTCCGTCGAGCAAATCCTTCACCACGTGGACATGGGTGTGCTCCCAGCCGATGATGTGACCTGCTGGCCACCAGGCGCCGGTGTAGGGATGCACCCCTTCCGTCACGTTGATCGTCCTGAACCCCTGGAGTCCGGCCTCGTCCTCCCGGAAATAGACTTCGAGCTCGTTCAGGCGTTCGAGGTTGAAAGCGATGCTGCCGAGCGACCCGTTGATCTCGAAGCTGTTGAAATTGCGCCTTCCGGCCGCCATCCTCGTCGCCTCGAAGGTGCCGGTCGCGCCGTTCTCGAAGCGGGCCAGGAACGTCGTCGCGTCGTCGACCGTCACCTCGCCCATTTCGTCGCCGGATTCCCAGCTCAGGCCCGAACCGCCGCTGTTGCGGGCTTCGACCGGCCGCTGCTTGACGAAGGTGTTCAGCGTGCCGGTGACGCTGGTGACCGGCGCGACCAGGAACTGCGAGAGGTCGAGGATGTGGGCGCCGATGTCGCCGAGCGCGCCGGACCCGGCCAGTTCCTTCTTCAGGCGCCACGCGAGGGGCACGGATTCATCGACGAGCCAGTCCTGGAGATAGACGGCTCGCCAGTGGCGGATTTCGCCAAGCCGGCCCTCATCGATCAACTGCTTCGCGAACCGCACGGCCGGCACCCGCCGGTAGTTGAAGTTGACCATGTTGATCGTGCCGGCCTGGCGCGCGGCCCGCAGCATCTCCTCAGCTTCCTGGAGACTGTTGGCGAGCGGTTTCTCGCACAACACGTGCTTGCCGGCTTCGAGGGCGGCCATCACGACGTCGCGATGGGTGTAGCCCGGCGTCGAGACATCGACCAAACTGATGTCTTCCCGCTTGACCAGGTTGTGATAATCCGTTTCGACGTTTTCCCAGCCCAACTGCGCGGCGGCGGCCGAGGTGGCGTCGCGGTCGCGGCCACAGATGGCGCGCATCACCGGCACGGGCTCGACCTCGAAGTACCGCGCCACCTGCCGGTAGGCGTTCGAGTGCGCCCTTCCCATGAACTTGTAGCCGACCAGCCCTACCCCAATCTCACTCATCGTTCATCTCCGGTTGGCGCGCTGGAGGTTTGGTGATATCCAACGTACAAGTAGGGGAGGACCTTGTGTCCTCCCGCGTAACCGCCGGGCCGCGAAACCACGGGAGCACACAAGGTCCTCCCCTACCGAAATTCGCTTGCTGAATGATCCGTATCACCCCCACCAGGCCTCGTCCGGCGTTTCCCGGATCACGGTCGATTTCAGAAACTCGACGGCCTTCGTGAAACCCTCGTTGATGCTCATCAACGAATCCTCGTGCTCGATCGAGAGGGCTCCGTCGTAGCCCGCCAGCCGCAATTCCGAAACCAGCGAGCGCCAGAACTCCGGGCCGTGTCCGTAGCCCACGGTGCGGAAAATCCAGGACCGGTTGACCTCGTCGGTGTATTGCTTCGTGTCGAGGACACCATTGCGCCGGATGTTCGGCTGGTCGAGCCAGGTGTCCTTCATGTGGACGTGGAAGATGGCGTCCTTCAGTTCCCGCACGCAGACGAGCGGGTCCATGCCCTGCCAGAAGAGGTGCGAGGGATCGAAGTTGACGCCGATCGCCTCACCGCCGATCTCGCGCAGCTTCCAGAACGACTCGGTGTGGTAGCCGAGGAAGCCCGGATGCAACTCGATCGCGACCCGGACGTTGTTGTCGGCGGCGTACTTGCCGACCTCCGACCAGTAGGGTGTGGCGACTTCATCCCACTGCCATTTCAGCACGTCGGCGAAATCAGTTGGCCACGGACAGGTCACCCAGTTAGGGTATTTGGCGTTCTCGTGGTCGCCGGGACAGCCGGAGAAGGTGATGACGTTTTGCACCCCGAGCTGGCTGGCAAGCCGCACGGTCTTGCGGAACGATTCGTCGTCTGCGTTGGCGGACACCTTGTTCGGGTGCAGCGGGTTGCCGTGGCAGGAGAGGGCGCTGATCTCCAGGCCGCGGCTCGTGATCCGCTCCAGGTATTGCTTCTGGGCCGCTGCGTTGTCGACGAGGTTGTCCAGGTCGCAGTGGCTGTTGCCGGGGGCACCGC